>CACZYY010000059.1:1250-19028 GCA_902785455.1 uncultured Spirochaetaceae bacterium | reverse complement strand
AACAATGGCTACAATTCAAAAGAAAAAAAGTAATTCTATTTCGGACCCCCGATACGCTTGCGCAGTTGGTGCATCTCATACTGTTGTCGCTATTAAGGGCGCTGTTCCTATTGCCAACTGCTCTCCGGGCTGCCAGCTTAAGCAAACCGCATTCCTCACGTTTGAAAACGGATTCCAGGGTAGCATTTACGCCGGTGCGGGCAACATGCCAAGCGCAAACTCGACCGAAAACGACATCGTTTTTGGCGGCATCAAGACTTTGGATCAGTTGATCAAGTCGACGCTCAAGGTGTTCAATGGCGATCTCTACGTTGTGCTTACTGGTTGCGTGGGCGGCCTGATTGGCGACGATGTTTCGAGCCTGGTTCGTGGCTACCGCGATTTGGGTTACCCGATTGTGTCTGTCGATACCGCTGGTTTCAAGGGCAACAACCTTTTCGGCCACGAAGAAGTCGTGAACGCCATCGTCGACCAGTTCGTGGGCGATTACAGCGGCGAACGCAAGAAGGGTTTGGTGAACCTTTGGTTCGAAACACCCTACTACAACCAGAACTGGCGCGGAGACTATCAGGAAATCGCCCGCATTCTTCGCGGCGCAGGCTTCGAAGTCAATGTGCTGTTCGGACCCGAAAATAACGGTGTCGCTGACTGGTTGCGCATTCCCGAGGCCCAGTTTAACCTGGTCATTTCGCCCTGGGTTGGCGTTCGAAACGCAGAACACCTCCAGGAAAAATACGGTCAGCCGTTCCTGCACATTCCTGAAATTCCTCTCGGTGCCGAAGCGACAAGCGAATTTATCCGTAAAGTCGTTGAATTTGCCGGAATCGACAAGGAGCAGAGCGAAAAGTTCATCAAGGAAGAAAACAGAATTTATTACTACTATCTGGAACACTTCTCCGAATTTTTCGCTGAATACTGGTTCGGTATGCCCAGCGAATTTGCCATCACAGCTGATTCTGCCTACACGCTTGCCTACACCAAGTTCCTCGTGGACCAAATCGGCCTTATTCCGCGCAAGGCAATTATCAGTGACGATCCGCCAGAAAAATTCCGCAAAAGTATCGAAGATGCGTTCCACAACATTAGCGAAGGTGTCGATGTTGACGTGGAATTTGAAGAAGATGGCTACCTGATTGAAAAGTCCATTAAGGAAGTGAATTTCTCTTCTGGAAAGCCTTTGATTCTCGCCTCTTCGTGGGAAATCAATATTGTCAATGAAAAGAATGCGCTGCTTTTCGAAATTACTCCGCCGTCCAGCGAAACGTTGATTATCAATCGCAGCTTCGTTGGTTACAAGGGTGCGCTTAATTTGCTCGAAAAGATTTATAGCACTTCTGTCGGCGGCAAATAATTTCAAGACAAATTAAACAATTCTTTTTACTCTCCTAACAAATGTCGCTTGATTATTCAGGCGGCATTTTCTTAAAAAGCACGAAGTCACTTTTTGTCACCGTCTCTGTTCAAGTCTAACCCTATATTAAGCTATAAAGAAAAAGTATTTTACAAGCTCATTTTTATTTCTACTTTTAACGCACAAAATTTCGAGAACGTCATGTTCCGAAGAGCAACTTTATAATTTTGCTCAAGGCATTCGCCAGTAAGCACTCAACCCCACCAAACAAAATTTAATCGCATCGTGCAAAAAAGTTTTTTGCATGGTTGCTCAACTCACAAAAATTTTCACTCAGGAGACTTATAAATGAATATCAATTCGAAAAATATTGCTGCCAAAATTATCCTTTTATCTGCAATCACCTCTTTCGCCGCCGAACCGATTTCGGTCACTACAAAAACCGGCGTAACCGCAACACTCTACGGTTTTGCTTCTCTCAACGCCGCCTACGAAGATTCCAAGAGCAATAACGGTAACTTCGCAAACTTTGTTGCAGCCTCGGATCTTACCAACGAAAACGACGGTGGCTGGCACTTGACTCCTAACCTGACTCGAATCGGCTTCAATCTTTCGAGCGGTAGCGATACGACTTATTTCAAGGCCAACGGTAAAGTCGAAGTAGACTTTTACGGTGGTGGCTCAGCCAACAATCCTAACCCGCGTCTCCGTCACGGCTACGGTGAAATTTCTTTCGGCAAGACTGGCTTCTCTATTTTGGGCGGTCAAACTTGGGACGTGATTTCTCCGTTGGTAACCCCGACGCTTAACGCAGGCGTTCTCAACAACTCCGGCGACGCAGGCCTTCGCAGGGCTCAGCTGAGACTCACCGAGAAAATTCCTGTTGGTGAAGGCTCCGTGGATATTGCCGCCGCTGTTGTCCGCACCATTGGTGAAAACCAGCCGTACAACTCCTCTTCTGCCTCTGAAACCGGTACTGACGCCGACATTCCTACTTTCCAGGGCCGCATCGGCATTGCGCTTCCGCTGTGGGTGGAAAACAAGAAGGCTGGTTTGGGCGTTTCGGGCCATTACGGACAAGAAGAAATCGACTTGGACGCAACCGGCAAAACCAAGGATATTCCCACCTGGTCTGCTAACGTTGACTTGACTCTCCCCATCACAAGCGCAATCACCTTCCTTGGCGAAGGATTCGTCGGTGAAAACCTGGATACATACGCTGCCGGCATCGGTCGTGGATTTGTCGCCAACACCGAAGATCCCGAAAGCGTCAAGAGCATCAAGGCGTACGGCGGATGGTTCGCTCTGCAGGCTAAACTGATTCAAAAACTGGCAATTAATGGTGGCGCAGGTATTGACAAACTGGACCGCGATGACATCGAAACTGTGGGCGGCCGCGAACAGAACATTTCCGTTTTCGCAAACGCCACCTACAGCCTGACCGATGCCTTCTCGCTCGGATTTGAATACTTGCACGTTCAGACCGACTATCTAACCGCCGGCACCGTGAAAGAAGCCGACTTGAACCGCTATCAACTTTCTGCAACTTATGGTTTCTAACGAAGGAGACTTGAATAATGAATCAGAATCAAATTTTCAATAAAATTCGTAAGCGAATTACATTCACTTTGCTCTTTAGCCTCGCCTGCGCTACTTCTGCAATCGCCGCAGACAAGATTTCCATCGGTTACCTGTCTTCTACAGGTCAAGGAAAATTCTTTATCGCTAAAGATGCTGGCATTTTCGAGAAAAACGGCCTTGACGTAACGCTCGTAGAATTTTCGAATTCCGGCGACGGCATTGCTGCCGTTCGCGCAGGTAAACTCGATGCAGGCGCATTCGGTTCGCTCGCTCCACTTATTCACATTTCGCAGGGCGCCGACATCCGCGTGATTGGTGGCATCATGGGCGGTGACCAGGCCGTGATTACCCGCAAAGAAAACGCAGCCTCCGTCAAAAAGCTGAGTGACCTCAAGGGCAAGAAAATTGCCACCATTCGCCTGGGTACTGCCGACGCCATCGTTCGCGGCGGCCTCAAGAAAGAAGGCGTCGACTGGCGCAAGGATGTCACCATCGTAGAACTCAAGAATCCGCCTGCCGTTATCGAAGCCGTCAAGAATGGCAGCGTATTTGCAGGCGTTACTTGGGGCCCCCATGACCTTCGCGCCGAAGAAGCTGGCCTTTCCGTGGTGCTCCGCAGTAAGGACATCAATCCCGGCCATATTTGCTGCCGCCTGATTGCTTCGCTCCGCAAAATCGAAGGCCGCGACGATGTTTACAAGCGCTTGGTCAAATCGCTGATCGAAGCTGAAGAACTGGTGCAAAATGACCACAAGAAGAGTGTGGAAATTATTGCCAAGTGGATCAAGCTCGATACCGCCCTTGTCAACAAGGCGTTCTACAGCGGGCACGTCACGCAAGACACGGATCCCAACGTGAAGGGTGTCGAATTCTTTTGGGATTTCTTGAAAGACGCCGAATTCATCAAGTCCGACAAGAAAGTCTCCGAATACGTGCGCACCGATTTCTACAAGGCCGCCATCGCGGAACTGCGCAAAGAAAAACCCAAGTCCGAATTCTACGCCAAGGCAGAAAATATTTTCAAATCCAGGAATTAAGGAAAGTATGACAACAAAGCAAAATGGTTTTGAAGCAACGAATCTCGGTTTTTCGTACGATGGCAGAGCCATCCTGAAAGACATCAACTTGAAAATCAACCAAGGAGAATTCGTATGCCTGCTGGGCGAAAGCGGTAGTGGCAAGACCACTTTGCTGAACCTTCTCGCTGGGCTGACCAAGCCGAGCGAGGGACATGTCTACTGGAAAGGAAAAGAAATCGAAAAGCCTTCTGCAGAAAGGAGTGTAGTCTTTCAGGACTACACCCTTTTCCCTTGGCTTACCCTTCTCCAAAATGTAACGCTCGCCATTAAAAAGACAAAAAAACTGAAGACGAGCTACGCCAAAAATTTAGCTGAAGAATACTTGAACTTAGTAGGACTTTCAGGAAGTCTGCATAAATATCCCTTTGAACTTTCGGGCGGAATGCGCCAGCGCGGAGCCATAGCGCGCGCCTTAAGTGTCAGCGCTGACGCCCTTCTTTTAGACGAACCCTTTGGCGCTCTCGATCCCGTAAACCGTGCAAGCCTCCAGGATTTGGTGCTGGAACTTTGCCGCGGTGTCAAAGACCGTCCTATTACCACATTATTTGTCACGCACGACATTCGCGAAGCCGTTTATCTCGGGAGCCGCATTATCGTTTTAGGCTCGACCCCGGGGCGTATCATTGCAGACATCCCGCTTGATTTCCCGGTAAAGAAGAATCGTGGCGACTGGTTCCGCAACGAAAAAGTCCAAGAAACCATTGCAACTATTGAAGACGCCTACCACAAGGACATCCTTGAAAAACTAGGCCACATTGTACAAGGAGGTGCCAGCATATGAGAACCTTTACAAAATACTTATCCAAGTTTTCAGGAATCCTTTTTCTTCTCTTTTTACTTGGAATTTGGGTGTTGATCAGCTGTGGCCCGGAATGGGACAGTCAATACCTGTTCCCGTCTCCTAAGGCAATCCTGAAAGCGCTCTTTGATTCTCGCGAAGAACTTTTGCGCAGTGCGGGAGCCTCTCTTTTAAAACTGGTGCCCGCCTATTTGGTGGCCTCGGTTGTTGGAATCTCTATCGGAATTGTTTCCGGTTCCGTTCCGTGGGTGTCGAACATGCTGAAACCCATTTCTAGGTTTGCGGCCCCCATTCCGCCAAACGTCTACATTCCTTACGCGATAGCGATTCTTCCGACGTTCTATTTGTCTTCGACATTCATCATTTTTATTGCCGCCTTTTGGCCCATCTACTTGAATACGGCCGCCGGTGCCGCCGAAATACCCGAGAAATACAGGCGCAACGCCGCCATTATCGGAATCGGAAAGTTTGAATACTTGTGGAGAATCGCCCTTGTAGCAAGCCTGCCGTCAATATTCTCGGGACTCTCTGTAGGCATGGGACTTTCGTTCATCATGCTCACCGTGGCTGAACTTTTCGGCGAAAATACGGGACTTGGTCACTTCGTGCAATTTTACGCGGACTATTCCGATTATCCTAACATGGTTGCCGGAATCCTTTGGACAGGCATTGTGGTGCTTGCGATTATGGAACTGTTTGAACTTGTTAAACGCAAGCTCCTGTTCTGGACAAAAGCGAATTAGTCATTCTTCAAAATATTTATATTAGCGGTGAAAATTGGAGATTTAAAATGAGTCTGACCCTTGAACGCGCAAAAGAAATCAATAAAGACCATGTGACCGAAGAATCCCTGGTCATCCATTCCCTCAACGTATGCTACGCCATGGGCGCCATGGCCAAACATTTCGGCGAAGACGTTGAACACTGGCAAGCCGTGGGCTACCTGCATGATTACGACTACCAGGAATTCCCCGAAGAACACCTGCAGCACACCGAAAAGGAACTGCTCGCACAAGGCGTCTCCGAAGAAGATGTGCGCGCCATTTTGGCACACGGTTTTGAAATCGTGAACCAGGTGGAGCCCAGGACCAACATGGAAAAGAGCCTGTTCACCGTCGACGAACTCACCGGAATCATCCAGGCCTGCGCGAGAATGCGCCCCAACGGAATTTTGGACCTCGAAGTGAAAAGTTTCATGAAGAAGTTCAAGGACAAGAAATTCGCCGCCAAGTGCAACCGCGACTACATCCTGAAAGGCTGTGCCCTGCTCGGCATGGACGTGAAAGACGTCGCCGCCATCTGCATCGAGGGCATGCGCGAACACGCCGCAGAAATTGGGCTGGCAGGGAACGCCGCGTAATTACGGCGCTATCCAAAATCCGTAAAGTTTTCCAAAAACTGTAACGAAAAATGCCAAAGTATCTTGCAAAAGAGCTTTGGCATATTTTTTGCATTCTATGGGGCGCAGGATTTAATATGATTACGCTGAACGACTACTTGTATTCCGGAAACACGGTGTTGAAAATTTTGCACCAGTATTCTAACGACCTCAGGAACGGTGCGAAGGAAACGCGCAACAGTATCGACCTTGCGCATTCGAATTTTCTGATTCAGATTATTGAATTGCTGGAGCACAATGACTTTTTGACTTCGCAGTCTCAGCGGATCAAGGAATTCTACAAGTTCATGACGCGGGAATACCCGTTCTTGGCTTTTACTTTCAAGGGTCGCATTAAGTCGCTGATTCGCGCCGAAGAAAAATTCAATGGTTACATCCTTGAATACATTTACGGCTATTACAAAAAAAACGCGAAGTTCCCGACAGAAGCCGAAATCAAGAGCAAGCTGAACTTTCGCGACTTGATTGCTTACCGCATTGTGATTTCGATGCCGGTTTGCCACATTAAAAAGGGCGAGAACTGCCGCGATGTAGAAAAAAAGTATCTGTACGAAATCGCGAACGTGCTGCCGGAATTCTTGGAAGAGCGCGGCTTTACGGCAGAGATCACGAAGTACACGGAAGACGGTCATTCGGAATTGTTGAATGAGCAAGTGCGGCCGTATTACCACGATTCGGTGGCTTTCCCGAGAAGTTCGGGTTACCAGTCGCTGCATATTATTTTCTACGACAATCTGGCCCGCTGCTTTACCGAGGTGCAGTTGCGCACCAAGGATATGGACGACTTTGCCGAAATCGGCGAGGCAAACCATTTTGGCTACGAAAAGACGCAAGAGGCGCGCCGCAGCAAGCACGACGAGATTCCGAGCGGCGAATGCGTGTATTTTGACGAGGCTTACGAACGCCTGACAAAATTGCAAGAAATCGAGCTTGCGAATGTGGACGTGAACATGTTCAAGGCTATCAACAACCAGCTGATCAACGACGGTTGCGGCCTTTTCCGCGGTCGCCAGATTTTACCGTTCGAGCATCTGTCCCGCTTCCAGAATGACTTGATTGACTGATAAAGGCAAAAAAAGGCGCTTGTGAGCGTCTTTTTTCTGCTTAATTTATGCTAAAAATGTCGGTTTAAATGTCGGAAAAGATGTCGGATTAATGTCGGAATAAATGTCATATTATTTGTCATGATAAATGTCATGATAAAAACATGTTTGTCGGGGTATTTGTCGGTGTAAATGTCGGGGTAAAAAACGACAAAAAATGGGCGTTCTCCGGTTTGTCCCCATCTGTCACCCCGGAGCCGCAGGCGATAGGGGCCATGCCGGGTCGGGCTGTTGCGTTATCGGCTAGCAAACTCGCCGTCTGTTCAGCCTCGCTTCGCGAGTCCGAATGGCTTCACCACTTCCATCCCTAACGAAGATTGATAGAATTAAGCATTTAAAATACATGTCACAAAAATGACATTTCTTTTATGTATATTTAATGCATCCATGCTCAGAACAGACAGCAATTACTTCGAGAACCTTATACAGAATGATCCCGGCTTCATTCTGCTAAAATCACATACAGCAAGCCTCGTCATTTCTTTTTTCTACCAAGAATTTATCATATACAGCAAAATTTCTGTTTTAGAAGCCGACTTAGAAGAACACCTAAAAACATTCTTAACCGATCATAAAGAAGAACTTGGAGATTTCGACGAAGAAAATTTAGACGAGCCATCAAATTTATTTCCTGAAAGCAGAGATAAAAAGCAAAAATATCGTCTCTATATTGAAAAATGGTGTAAAAAAGGTTTTCTTTTACGGTATCGAAATAATGACAGAGAAGCTGTTCTTGAACTAACTCCAAGCATAATAAAGCTATTTGGCTGGCTTGACAATTTAAAGCCCAAAAAGTTTATCGGAACGGAATCACAATTCAAATCCATTATAGATCAACTACACGATTTGTACCAACATATCACTGAAGATACAAAAAGTCGTTTAAAAACTCTAAAACAAGAAAAAGCAGAAATTGAAAAAGAAATAAGTCGACTAGAAAAAGGCGGAAAAGTAGAAACATACTCCCCCATTCAAATCTTTGAAATGGTCGATTTATGTATAAAAAAGGGTAAAGATTTAATTAACGATTTTAGGGAAGTGGAAGATAATTTTAGAATTATCGGGACTGAAATTTACAAAAGACAAAGCGAATTAAACTATTCAAAAGGAAACATTTTAGGCTTTGCACTTGACACCGATGAAAAACTTAGACAATCTCCACAAGGACAATCCTTTGAGGCTTTTTGGAAATTTATTGCGGAAGACAGTGATAACGAAATCAACACTATAGCAAATTCCATCATTGAAAAAGTAAGTTCAACATCCGAAATAAACCAAATTGATTCCGTTGATACAGATTTTTTATTGAATTTCAAGCATCACTTATTTGATGCAGGAAGCAAAATCATAGATACAAAGCACGGAATCACCGATAGACTTAGCCGCGTTTTGCAGCAAAACCAAAATGGTAATTTTCAAAAGCTCAACGCACTCATAAATGACATAAAGAAATTCGCATCAGAAAAATACAAATCAAAGAACTATATAAATGAAAAAGATTTTATGCAGTTAGACATAAAACCATTGATAGCACGTTCATTTGTTCCCGTTCTCCCCAACACACAAAAAGATTTTAGCCAAATGGAACAAAGTAGTGATTCTGATTTCAATATTGCAGATTACAAAGACCTACTCTCTCAATTTTTTGTAGATCGAAGGCTATTAATTAGGAATATAAATGATTATAGAGAGAAGCATTCTATTCAATTTACCTTAGGTCAATTATTGGAGGAATATCCAATAACAAAAGGAATGGCAGAAATAGCTGTGTATTATGATTTATTAAATTCGGAAAAAGGATTAACAGTTGACGAAAACGCTAAAGAACAGATTTGTTACGAAAGCGAAGGAACTATAATAAAAGTTACAGTTCCGAAACTGATAATACAAGGAAATACAAATGGCTGATTCTAATTTAAAGCCCTGGTCACAGGTTTGCATAAAACTGTTGCAAGGTCCTATTTTTAGGCAAAATGCAAATGATAAGCTTTGGGAGAAACTGGAAATGTACGAAAGTGACATTCAGTCTTTTTTTGCAATCCTTGGAGTAAGTGTGTCTATTGACAAAGCGGATGGTTTTGCTTATCTACAACAAAATGAATTAAACGAAGAAGATGATAAAATTTCTAGACTAATACGACAGATTCCTCTTACCGAAGAACAATCGTTTTTATGCATTTTGCTCCGCGATGAATTAAACAAATTTGACAATCCCAACAATTCTCAAGATAGATCATCTGTTTTAATTTTACGAGAATCCGAACTATACGAACAATTCGCATCTTTTTACTCTCCCAAATCGGATCAAATTACGGCCCGTAAGAATTTCAAAAAGAATCTAGATAGGCTATGTGAGCTCGGACTTTTAAAGGAGCAAAATCCCGACGATTCAGAAAACGAACAAGAGTACGAAGTAAGACGTTATATTCGCGCAAAAATCGATTCTCAGTTTTGTGAAGATTTTATGGCAAAATTGAAGGAAAAGGAAGTAAATAATGGATAACCAACTTATTTTCGACACTTCCGAACAAGCGGGTTTCAGATTAAATACACTCCAATTATGCAATTGGGGAGTTCTACAAAACGATAAAATTTTCACTTTTGATTTCAACAACAAGTCTACGTTGCTCACCGGCCGCAACGGTAGCGGAAAAACAACAATTGTCGACGCCATCATAACCTTATTAGTTCCTAAACGTTATCGATTTTACAACCAATCTTCATCAGGAAACACAAAAGACAAGGAACGTGATGAAGAAAGTTATGTGCTCGGAGCCTATGGAACATCATCTGACGAATCATCTCATTCTGGAAAAACTAAATTTTTAAGAGATAGGAACTGCATATCTATAATCAACGGTGTTTTTCGTAATGAAATAACAAAACAATCCGTATCTTTAATGCAAGTTCGATATTTCTCAGGCAACGAACTTGTCACCTACGAATGCATCACAGAAAAAGCCCTGCTTATAAAAGATATTGAAGATATACTGCAGAAAGAAAAAGCAAAACTGGATCGCGATAAGAAATGGCGACAAATTCTAAAAAATAAATGCGGAACTGAATTCTGGGACTCTGACGGATTCTCAAAATACGCTGCTAGATTCAAAAATCTATTTGGATTGAAAGAAGATAATGAGAATAAATCCCTCAAACTTTTCGCCCAGATTGTGGGAATGAAAGAACTCGGCAATCTAAATGAGTTCATTCGTCAAAAAATGATTGAAGGGGTAGATGTAGATTCAGAATTCGAAAATTTGCACAGCAATTTTATAACACTTATTCAATGCGAGAATGAAATTGCCAAAACAAAATGTCAACTAGAATTGTTAAAACCTGTAGTTGACACAGGCAAAAAAATTGAAGTATCAGAAAAGAAAAAAGAAAAATTAAGCAACGACCAAAACACGGTTCCTGCATGGTATGCCAAAACAGCAATTGACATTCTTACAAAAGAAATAGAAGATAAAAATCGCGAAAAAGAAAGCATAGAAAAACAAAATGAAAGCATAAAATCTACAATAGCAACTCTTTCTACAGATATCGAAGTATTATCAAACAATAGCGGAATTCAAAAGGTTCATGAGAAAAACCGTCAAATTAATGAAAAGCAAAAAGAAAAAGAAAGCATTCAAAAAGATCGAAATATATATGAGGAAAATATAAAGGTTCTTGGATTAAAATTGCCTTCTTCTAATGATGATTTTTTTAAGAATTTTAAAGAAACCGACCTTCAAAAAGAAGAAATCCATCAAAAAACCGAACAGCTTCGACAAGAAGAAGTTGACATCACAATAAAAAACCGTGAATTGCAAAATCAAAAGATTGTAATTGAACAAGAATTGCAATCTTTGGGAATGCGAAATTCCAACATTCCTCTGAAAAACATTACAATCAGAAATCAAATCATAGATGGCACAGGACTTTCAGAAAACGACATTCCATTTGTAGGTGAATTAATTCAAGTCAAAGAAGAAGAAAAAAACTGGAATTATGCCATTGAGCGATTACTTCATAATCTAGCATTAACATTACTTGTTACCGAGCAAAACTATCAAAAGGTAACAGAATATGTGAAAGGACATGATTTAAATGGCAGAGTCGTGTACCTACGAGTTGGTTTGCAAATGATCTCTGATTTGCCCCCAATATCCAATGACACGGTTCTTGGAAAAATATCTATAAAAAAAGGGCACTCTCTTTCTTCCTGGATTGAAAAGCATATTTTTGATAAATGGAATTATATTTGTTCAGATGATTTTGCGACCATATCAAAAAATGATAAAGTCATTACATCTTCTGGATTAATCAAAAATGGTCTAAAACACGAAAAGGATGATTCTGAAAAAATAAAGCAAAATTTTCATAATGTATTAGGTTGGAACAATCTTGAAAAAAGAAAAGCTTTATCTTCACAATTAGAAGAAACAAATAAAGACCTTGAAAATCTTAAGCAAGAAGCTATAAAGATCTACAATGAATTGGAAAATCTTGAAAAGAAAAAGGACAGCGTAAAAAAGATTTTGGAATATATTTCTTATTCTGAAATTGACACAGATTCGATTACAATAGAAATTCAAAAACTAATAGACGAGAAAAATAAGCTCGCCAAGGAAAATAATGTCAAAGACATTGAACGACAAATTACTGAGAAAAGAGAAGAACGACAAAAATTGCAAGATAGAAGTGAGAATTTACTCACTTCTATTGGAGAAATAAAAAACGAACTCAAATCTAAAAATGAAAGCTTAAAAAGAAATACTTCCGCATACAATAGCTTTATACAAATAAAGAAAGAAGAAGAATTAAGGAATTTAATCAAAGACTTCAAAATACATTATGGGATTAGTGAGTTTTTATCAATTAGTAAGTTAGATGTCGAAAGAGAAGGCCTTTCTCAAGAAATTTCAAATAATTTGAATGACGAAAATAAAGCATATGGAGGATATATAAAAAATCTTGGTGATTATATGCGTAATGTACGTAGCCCTAAAGAAGATATCAAAAAGAAATATGGTGATTGGACAATGGAGTTTTCTGACCTAATAGAAAGTCGAGAATATCTCACGGATTGGAACAATTGCTACAATAGATTGATGAAAGATGAACTTCCAAAGTATCAAGAAAAATTCAATAATTATCTACATCAAAATCTAAATGCAGATATAATTCGTTTCAAGAATTTCATTGATGATGGAAACCAAAAAATCAAGAGAGCCATAAAGACCCTCAACGAAAACTTAAAACAAATTCCATATGGCGATGCTCCTAAAACATATCTTTATTTAAAGATCTCAGATACAAAGGATCAAAAGATTATTGAATTCAACAGAATGTTAAAAAATGCTATTCCCAACGCAGCAGGGTATGATTCAGAGGAGGCAGAAGAAAAGGCTTTCCGCCGTATAAAACAATTTATTGATTTCGTCAAAGAAAACGATCGCAATCGAAAATACATCTTGGATCTACGCAATTGGCATAGCTTTGCAGCATCCGAATTAAAATACGAGGACGATTCCGAATTCAATTATCATAGCGACAGTAATAGTCTAAGTGGTGGAGAAAAAGCAAAGTTAACATACACAATTCTAGCTTCTGCAATAGCATACCAATTTGGCATAAACGATAGTACAACTCGATCGCTTCGATTCGTTATCGTAGATGAAGTATTTAGCAAAAGTGATAGTATCAACGCCCAATACGCCATGCAACTTTTCAAGCAGCTTGACTTACAAGTGATGATTGTGACGCCTCTTGATAAACTCAATATTGCAGAAGAATACATTTCATCAGTCCATCAAGTTCAAAAAATTGGAGATTCATCTCGCATTCTTTCCTTGACAATGGAACGATTTAAGGAACTCAAAGCCCAAACAGAGGGTAATGTGAATGATTAGCCCAGAAGAAATAAAAAATAAGGCTGCAAGAAAATACAAAGACTTCTTGCGTTATGAAATTGAATTACGCTACAGTAAATCCGAAGAACCTTTTTTCCCGCTCATTATAAGAGCCGATACAGGCAGTGTGAATGATGATTTATTCAAACGACAAACAGATTTGCAATATTTAATCAGCAAAAGCAAAAACAAAATCGGTTTTGGCTATACTCTTGAAACAAAGATTGTAAGTTCAAAGCACAACGGAGTGCAAACTGCCATTTCAAAAATTTATTTTGAAACTCGAGAAGATTTTCTCACAATCATAAAAGAAAAGGAATCCTACAAAAGATTTTGCATCGCATTAGAACAAATTGAAAAAAGCGACATTTTCTCAAAAGAAAAATTTTCTGAATGGGCAAAATCACACCTAAATGATTTATGTTCAGAAACAGAAAGTGCTCATTTTTGGTCGGATATTAGCCTTTGCGCCAACTGGCTAAATCATAATCAGAATTCAAAATTTTATATAAGGGAAATCCCTCTATCTGTACATACTAAATTCATAGAACAGAATGAAAAAATCATTCAAAGTCTTACAGATAAGGCTGGCTCACCTTTATCCTTTGAAGAAACTTTCGGATTGAGAACGGAGTCCGATTTTGTCCGTTTTCGAAGCCTTTCGACGAATGTTCTTTTCCCATTTTCTGCTATTAATTTGAGTGAATGCCAAATTACAATTGAAAATTTCAAAAAACTTGACGATTCATTTTTAAGCCAAATAAAAAACATATTTATTGTAGAGAATAAAATGGTGTATTTGACTTTCCCTCAAGTTCCAAATTCCATTTGCATTTGGGGACAGGGATATAAAGTAAATACGCTCAACAGTATAGATTGGTTTAACTCCAAGAATATATACTATTTCGGCGATTTAGATGAGCATGGATTTGATATTTTATCTTCATACAGACGATATTATTCTAACATCCAATCATTTTGTATGAATCAATCAGATTGGATTAATCATTTACAATATGCGGTCGAGGGCAAAAAACTTGACGGAAACCAAATTCCACAAAATCTTACAAAAGCAGAAAAAGAAACATTTCAAATAATACGAACATCTAAAAAAAATCGTCTAGAACAAGAACGAATAAGTATTTCGTACATTCAAGAAAAGATACAAAATATCATCGAGTTCTAATTTCTTCAGCGGATCACTCCGAGAACGTAAATGGTATCGTCACAGTTGTATTACCCGCATTCATTTTGCTAAATTTCCAGCGACTTACTGCGCTTTTTATCTCGTTATCAAATTCGCTGTAGCCTGTCGTGGAAGCAGCGATGGAAATACTGATTATTACGCCGCTCGGATCAATTGTGAACTTCAAAGCCACCTTACCTTGAAAACCAGGCTTTTTCTTTAAAAACTTGTTGTAGACATGGCGTAAACCAGGCGTTCGCTGACGCACAACCTTCATGATGTCTGCTGCGGAACGAGAACCTTCTGCGCTAATCTCAATATCACGTTCAGAAGGTGTCCTGATGGACCCCTTTGCTTTTGTTGCAATTCCTCCGCCGCCACCGCCAAGCATTCCGGCCAAACCATCGCCGATACCTTCAGAACGATCTTCTGCGTATTCTGAATCACATTCTTCAACAGACTCTGTCAAATAAGAGATGTATTCTGGATGGTCTATGTTTCTCCTCAAATCATTTTCTAGTTTCCAATAGTCGGTCTCGCTATACTGTCGCTTTATTTTGCCGAAAACACAACGGCATACTCTTTGGTTCGCCCCCTGCGTACATTCATTCATAAAGATTCCTTCCGTTTCATAGGAATAAGAGAACCCCTTGACTTTGCTCTTTTGCGCGACAACTGAAGCCGCGCCGCCTGCTTGCGCATAGACGGCCGCAGCAAGCAGCCCAATCAGTGAATATTCCATAACATGCATAGGTCAACCTCCTAAAAATTACTCCACAAGGCATTTTGTCGCCAGCATGGTGAAAATAAGCGTAAATAGATCCATATTCTCTTTGGCACTCGCGACAAAAGACTTTAGTGAATATTCTTTTTTCAAGGATTTCAAAATGCAATGGCTCATGGACTTGGGGACTCCGTGTTCGTTCATGAGTTTGATGAAATTTTTTTCCATTTCAGGTGTAAATTTATCCGGGACACACTCGACAACATAATCTAAGCCCCATTTATCATTGTCATCCGGATATCCTTCCTCCATAATAACCTGAGCCATGCGGTTTTTATCCTTTGCCATTCGGTCGTACACGCATCCACAAACCTTTTCAGCCTCTTTTTTTCCGTAAAATTCTTTCATTTCCGATGGGCAATTCTTAATGGCATCTTTTCTTTTAACTGTTTTAAACCAATTATCTATATAAGCCTTAGCCTCTTCCTCGGTTATCCGCAAAGCCTCCGTTTCAAACTCCTCATCGCATTTCTCTACTGACTTAGAGAGAAACGACACGAAATCGTAATCTTCATACCCTTTCTGCAGGCTGGCGTCGAGTTTCAGGTATTCCTTTTCACTGTACGAGCCCTGCAACCTTGCGAGTACACACCCGCAGACCCACTCATTCGCATTTTCAGAGCAGTCTTTCATAAACTCTTGCTGCGTGGTCTCCGAATAGGGGAATTCTCCAGTATTGCTCTTCTTGGCAACAAATGATGCCGCGCCGCCCGCATATGTGAAGGCGACGAATCCGAGTATTCCGAATGCGATTTTTTCCATAAAGCTCATATCGGTCCCCCATAATTAAAGAAAGACTTTCTGTCACGTTAAATATAAGCAAAAAGGAGTGTCAAAAATTGCCAAAAGAGAAAATTAAAAAAATGCAAAAAAACTCTTGACAATCCGCACATGGGCTCTGTCGGGCTAAACTGTACACTTGTGCCCGGCTAGCAAAAAATCCTCAATCCGTAAGCCCTTCCAAAACTGTTTTTCGACTGCATGACCGATGTTTTTACGCTGAAATGACCGTTCGGCGGTCCGCAGCATATTCGCAGCTATACGGCCTGGCCTAACAGAGCCAACGGTCACAGAACCTATTTGCCTTTATTCAAAATCATCCTGCTTATTTTTCTTCCAACAGGTAATCCAAGATTTTTACCAGCAATTCGTTGGCGGGGCCCATGGCGGTCTTACCGGCAATGCGGATGTCCTTCGGGTTTTGAACGTAGTCAAAACCTGCGGCAATGCCTGCCTTGATTTCGTCGTCGCCGTTCTTTAACATGCTTTCCATGGATTCGGGCGTGGCTTCTAGATGGAACTGCAATGCGATTCCGCTGCCGATTTTGAATGCCTGATTCTGGCAGGCTTCACTAAAGGCGAATGGTTCTGCAATGCCCGGTAGTTCTGGAATGTCAAAGGTTTCGCCATGCCAATGGAAAACGTCCAGGCTTTCGGGCAAATTCATTTCTTCGACTGCATCGCCGGTGAAGGTGACGGGGAACCAGCCGATTTCCTTTTCGGGATTTTTCTTGATGGCCGCGCCAAAGGCGCTTGCGATCATCTGGGCACCGAGGCAGATTCCCAGAAGGGGCTTGCCCAGCTGCACCATGTCGCAGCAAAGTTCTTTTTCGCGAACAAAATGAGGGTACTTTGTTTCGTCCAGAACGCTCATGGGCCCACCCATCAAGATGGCGAAGTCCACGTCGTCTTCATGAGGAATGGGGTCGCCGGCGTAAAGGCGCACGATATGAACGTTGTGCCCCTTGGCCTGCAGGTAGGGGAGAATCGCTCCCGGACCTTCGTATTCAACATGCTGAAAAATATAGGTTTCCATAACCGCAAATATAAAAAAGACCCGCGATTTCTCGCGGGCTAATTTTTTGGGCGGTCGGATCGCCGCAGCAGGTTCGCAGTAATACAAAAAGGCCCGACAGAGCCCGCACATGTTTTATACATTTGTGCAGTAGTATTTTGCTTTTTCAGCATGTAAGCAGATGAGGTCATATGAAAACAACAATGGTAAACGCACTAAATACGCAAGGTTTTGCAAGCAAATGCTTGCATATACAATCAAAATTCCGCATCGATTCCGAATTGAACAACCAGGCCAGTAAGCTTCTTGAGGGGCTGGGGCTTTCCATGTCGCAGGCGATTTCCATGTTCCTGAAGCAGGTTGTTCTGCATCGCGGTCTTCCTTTCGAGGTGAAGTACCCGGAACATTCTGGCGAACTGCTCGATGCCATCGAAGAGGCGAAACGGCTCGAGGCCGACCCGAAGACCAAGCGTTATACGGATATGGACGAGATGTGGACGGACTTGGACAAATGATTTACGAAGTTATTTGGACTAGCCGTTTCAAGAAAGGCTATAAGCGCTGTAAAAAGCGCGGTTTGCCTTTAGATGAGTTAAAGTCCGTCGTCGAAAAACTCAGAACAGATCAAATTCTCGAAGAGAAATATCTGGACCACGAGTTGTCTGGAGTTTTCGCCGGTACGCGCGAACTCCATATTCACCCCGATTGGCTTCTGTGCTATAGGAAGAATAAAGGCGTTTTGACACTTACTCTTGTGGATACAGGAACGCACGCAGACCTGTTCGGAAAGTAGAAATGTCACAG
>CACZYY010000059.1:0-1241 GCA_902785455.1 uncultured Spirochaetaceae bacterium | reverse complement strand
CTGTTGAATTCATGAAGTCGCAAATTGCGACTTCACCGCGCAGGGAATAGCCTTGCACAATCAAAAGCTATAAAAAAATTGTATATCCCGAAATATTGCGCCGTTTAGGTGCAATTTGTATTTTTGCTTGTCACACTTTTAACTTTGTGTGTCACCACCACTAAACGCTTTTCTACACGACAAAATGTCCGAAGTCAAAAAATTCCTTGCAAAAGATTTCTACAAGATTGATTCCCAAAATTCAACGCTACTCGATGTCCGCGAAACGAGTGAAGCCATCGTGCGCCCTGTGAACGGGGCGCTGCAGGTTCCGTTCTTTGAATTATCCAAGAAGATAGATAGCATCCCGAAAGACAAGCCCGTTTACGTGTTCTGTTCTACGGGAGATCGTTCCGAAGAGGTTGCCGAAATTCTCGCCGATCGCGATTATGACGTGTACAATGTAGAAGGCGGGCTTGACGCTGTCCCGAAAATTTACTTCGTTGATGCCAAGGGTCTCAAGTGCCCGGGCCCCATCGTGAAGGTGGACGAAGCGGTCAAAAGTGTGTCCGTTGGCGAAGAAGTTCAGGTGGAAGCGACCGAGAAAGCATTCTTCTCGGATGTGAATGTCTGGTGCCAGCGTACCGGCAATGAATTGAAATCGCTTTCCGAAAAAGACGGCGTAATCTATGCGACCATCGTAAAGCGCAACGCTCCCAAATCTCTTGAAAATCGTGAATTTGAGCACGGCAAGACTTTTGTCGTATTCAGCGGCGATTTGGACAAGGCGATAGCCTCTTTCATTATGGCGAACCGAGCAGCCGCCATGGGCCGCCCGGTTACCATGTTCTTCACCTTCTGGGGAGTAAGCATTTTGCGCAGGCCCGAAAAGGTGCGCGTCAAGAAGTCGCTCATCGGAAAGATGTTCGGGTTCATGATGCCCCGCGGATCCAAGAAACTCAGACTTTCGCGCATGAACTTTGGCGGAATCGGCGCCAAGATGATTCGCACGGTCATGAAGCAGAACGGTGTTTCTTCGCTAGAAGAACTGATTGAAAGCGCAAGGCAGAAGGGCGTGAAGTTTGTCGCCTGCCAGATGTCGATGGAACTCATGGGCATCACTGCCGAAGAGCTGATTGACGGCGTTGAACTCGGTGGAGTCGCGACGATGCTCGGCTCCACCGAAAAATCCGACTTGACCTATTTTATTTAGGCAAAGCATGCATTATGTATGATTTCGATACCGTCATCGACCGTCGAAA
>CACZYY010000058.1 GCA_902785455.1 uncultured Spirochaetaceae bacterium | reverse complement strand
ATTCAGATTCCCGCCGGAGTGAAGCACTGGCACGGCTCCACCAAAGACAGCTGGTTTCAGCAGATTGTAGTCTACGACAAAAACTGGAAGCCTTCTGACGGAGCGGACGGTCACGCAGGCGGAGAAATTACGGCAGAGGAATTTTCCAAAGTCAAAATCATTGAGAATCCTGACCGCGTAAAAAAGCACGATGCCTCCCTTATGTTTGACAGAGGCGAAAAGCCGGTAAAGTTCCAGACATTCAACGGAGAAGTCTACCTTACAAATGTGGTCACAGGCGAAAACGAGGCAGGCTCACCGGGAATGCATTATGTGGTCTTTCCCAAAGGCATCTACAACGCATGGCACAGCCACGAGGGCGGACAAATTCTTATTGTGACGGACGGAACTGGCTATCATCAGATAAAGGGCGGGCAGGTTGAAGAACTTCATGTGGGAGATGTGGCTTTCTGTCCCCCGGACACCACCCACTGGCACGGCGGAAGCCTCTACGGAACATTCGCCCACATCGCAATCAATACGAATCCCGAAAAGCCGGGCGTAACCTGGTATGAGATGATGAGTGAAGAAGATTACAGGAAAATCACACAAGGAGAATAAGACATGAAAAAGACTCTTTCTACTATTATATCAATCACATTGCTGACGGCGACTCTGGCTCTTTCGGGCTGTGCGTCCGCAAAATCGCAGAACAGTCCGACTGATAATGCTGTGGTTTCCACACAGGCGGGAAAAATCCGCGGAAGTGTTACAAAAAGCGGCGTTCTTTCGTTTAAGGGAGTTCCCTATGCTGAGGCCAACGAGCGTTTTGTTCCCGCAAAGCCTGTAGCAAAATGGGAAGGTGTGCGCGACGCGACGGAGTACGGCAAAATCTCCCCCCAGATGGAATTCATGTCTACAAACATGGTTAGCGATGAGATTTCAGACAACAACTGCCAGAACCTCAACATCTGGACACCTGCTTCCGACAAGAAAAAGCGGGCGGTCATGGTATGGCTCCACGGCGGCGGATTCTCATCGGGCAACGCGCAGGAAACGACTGCCTATGACGGCGAAAACCTTTCACAAGCAGGCGATGTGGTTGTAGTAAGCGTAAATCATCGTTTGAACATTCTTGGCTTTTTTGACCTTTCTAAATACGGTGAAAAATACCGCTACTCTGGAAACGCTGGGGTTCAGGACATCATCGATTCACTTACATGGATTAAAGCTAACATCGTAAACTTTGGCGGTGACCCGAACAATGTAACAATATTCGGAGAATCTGGCGGTGGAGCGAAAGTGCTCGCCCTTATGACAAGCCCACATGCAAAAGGTCTTTTCCACAAGGGAATCATCGAAAGCGGTTCAACTGATACTATGGGAGTTGTCTTTACAAAACAGAATGTTGCCCGTTATGTAACAGACGAAACCCTCAAATCACTTGGAATCACTCAAGACAGTATAGAAGAAATTCAGAAAGTGCCTTTTGAACGCCTTCTTACAGCCGGAGAAGCAGTGCTTGCAAAGGCTGCAAAAGATTTAGAAATTGACGGAGCTTTTGGACCTGGAACTGCCCTTATGTGGGAACCGGTTGTAGACGGCGACTTTATGCCTACTGACCCGGTTTCCAAAGATGGCTTTGCTTCTGGCGGAAAGGGAATTTCTCTTCTTATCGGAAGCAACCTGAACGAGTGGACAAGTGTTCCATTCCTTGCAAAATCAGCTGAAGAAAAAGCCCGTCTTGAAAAACTCTCTGAAACTGAAATTCTTGCAGAGGCACAAAAACTCTACGGAGACAAGGCTGAAAAAGTCATCGCCGAGTACAAAAATGCATATCCTGAAAAGGAAGTCTACAATGCGCTTTTCATCGACACTATGATTCGTCTTCCGATTCTTAAGACAACAGCGGCAAAAGCTGACCAGAAATCAGGAGATGTTTATTCATACATCTTCAGCTACGGTTCTCCTTTCAGCTTCCATACTTTTGAAATTCCTTATGTATTCAATAATGCTGGAACCAGCGTCATGGGAACAATTTCAACAGATGTTGAAAAAGACAAAAAAATCGCAGAACTAATGAGCGGAGCCTGGATTTCATTTGCAAAGACAGGAAAACCCGAAACCGCGCTCACAGGAAAATGGGAAGCCTACACCCGCGAAAGCGGAGCCGTGATGATTCTGGATGAAAAGAGCATTCTTACCCACCACCACGACGAAGGGCTTATGAAGCTGCTCGCGCCGGAATATGAGTGGTAAATAGCTTCTAGCTGTAAAAGAACAGAGGAAAACTCATGAAAATCAAAAAGGAAGTTCGTGCATGGGTAAAGAAATGAAACGATTTCTTGTGTTCTGCTCTTTAGTAAGTATGCTTGCCGTCAATCTTTTTGCAGAATCACTGAACGCTCAAAGTTCAAAGCAGAACGGACAGGGGGCAACCATGAATAAGCAAACAGGATTCACGCTGTCTGTTCCTGCGGAATACACACGGCAGGCTTCGCAAAGAGGCAGTGTAACGCGCCTGGATTACACTTCAAAAGATTATGCCGGAAATGGAAAAGCAATCACCAAGACGGCCTATGTATACACACCTTACGGCTACAATGAAAAAGGAAGCGAGCGTTACGACATTCTCTATCTCATGCATGGCTGGGGCGGTCATGCCGGTGAATATTTTAAGATGGCGGAAATCAAAAACGCTTTGACAATATGATTTCAAAAGGCCAGATTAAACCGCTCATAGTTGTTTCTGCCACTTTCTATAACGCAAACAGCGGTTCGGATTTTGGATCTTCTGTAGCAGAACTCCGCTCTTTTCACAATGATTTTGAAAAGCACCTTATGCCGGCGGTAGAAGGAAAATATCGCACTTATGCAGTATCAACTTCAGATGCCGACTTAAAGGCATCCCGCAGTCATCGTGCATTCGGCGGATTTTCCCTTGGTTCTGTCACAACCTGGCTTGAGTTCTGCTACAACTCGGACTATATTTCAAGTTTTATTCCAATGAGCGGGTCGTCCTGGTACTATGGCGGATTCGGCGACTTTCAGATTAAGAAAAACGTGGATTTTATAGAGCAGCTTGTTATTCAAAACAAACTGAATGAGCGCGGATATTTTATCTATCACGCTGTGGGCACGAATGACGCAGTAAAAGAACAGAGCTATATGATGGCAGAAGAAATGCTTTCTCGAAAAACTTTTTCGTCTGAGCATTATGTTTTTTATCAGAAACAGGATGGTATTCATGACCATTTTGCCGTGCGGGAGTTTTTGTACAATGCGCTTCCTCTGATCTTTGGAAAATAATTGTGAGGCACAAAATGAAAGGAAAACTGGCAGTACTGACAGCAATATTTTTGCTTTCTTGCAAAGGAACATACATGAATGCAAGCGACATAACAACAAAAACAAAAATCCGGGATATTATTTCTGACCCTGGGCTTGGGGATTGGGGCAGGCTTTTATTCCCTGTGAATGAAGGTTATTATTCTGGCGATACACTTGGAGACTTGCAGCTCACCTGGTACAGCCACATAAATCCCCAGAAGACTGTAGAAATCGTGCGCTACATGAAGGAGCATACGCTTTCGGGCGAGCAAGTCTTTTTTGACATTTACAGCGAGGCAGAAAAACGCGCCGATCCTGCAAAACAAAATACAGGCCTTTTCTTTTTCAGAGGCAAATCTGGTGCAAAAACAGCCATCTGCAATGCGGGCGGTGGCTTTGCCTATGTTGGGGCAATGCACGATTCCCTGCCTCATGCACTGGAGCTTTCAAAAAAAGGTTACAACGCATTTGCTCTGATTTATAGACCCGGCGCACAGACGGCCTGCCAGGACCTTGCACGGGCAATTGCATTTCTTCACCAGAACTCATTCCCCCTTGGTATTGATATGAATGGATATTCTCTTTGGGGCGGAAGTGCAGGAGCAAGAATGGCAGCCTGGCTAGGCTCACTGGGAACAGAATACTTTGGTGAACAGTCGTATCCTCGACCCGCCGCTGTCATCATGCAATACACAGGCCTTGGTGAAGTCTACGGAAATGAACCTCCCACCTATAACTGCGTTGGTACAAGCGATGGAATCGCTTCCTGGCAAACAATGGAACGTCGTATAAATGCAATCAAGGCAAACGGAACAGATGCACAGATAGAAGTTTTCCGTGGTTTAGGACATGGCTTTGGACTTGGACAAGGAACCGTTGCTGAAGGCTGGATAGACAATGCGGTAAAGTTTTGGGAAAAGCAGAATGAGTAGCTGAAATGTGTGAGCCCTGAGTATACGTCTGACGAATAGCACCTTGCGAAAGTTTGATTGTTCAAGGCAGGTATATCTCTGCTATCATTTAATCATACGGAGGACACAAGATGAAATTAAAATCAATTCTTATGGCAACAGCGATTATGATGCTTACATCATGCGGTCTGTTTGCACAAAATGCAAAAAACTCAAAAACTCTGGTTATGTATTTTAGCTGGAGCGGCACAACGGAAAAAATGGCAAAGATGATTTCCTCATCTAACGGCGGGGAGCTTTTTAAGATTGAGCCGACAAAGGCTTATCCAACAAGATATGGGGATTGTGCCGATGTTGTAAAAGAAGAACTGGATAATGGTATATTCCGCCAGGTAAAAAAGGCTCCGGATTTTTCTAAGTACGACACAATTTTTGTAGGAGTTCCTGTATGGTGGCATACATCACCAACCCTTATGACTCATTTCCTTGAAGAAAACAAGGAAGCTCTTAAGGGCAAGACAATCATTCCTTTCTGCACGTATCAGGCTACTTACCGCGATGAAACGCTTCAAGCAATTGTGGATGCAACTCCAACTGCCAGTCATAAGGAAGGCTATGGCACGACAAATCCAAATCAGAACGATGTAGATGCATGGCTTAAGAAAATTGGATTAGGAAAATAAATTTTTAGGGAGATGTTTTTATGGATTATGTATCATTATCAAACGGCATAAAAATGCCACAGCTGGGCTATGGCGTGTATCAGGTGACAAAGGAAGAGGCGGAGCGTTGTGTTTCGGATGCGCTGGAAGTCGGTTACCGCTCAATTGATACGGCGCAGTCGTATTTCAACGAAGAGGAAGTTGGGAATGCAATTGCAAAATCTGGCATTGCCCGGAGCAACATTTTCCTTACCACAAAAGTCTGGATTGAGCATTACGGCTACGAGGCGTGCAAAAAGTCGGTGGAAGAGTCTCTTAAGAAACTCAAGACTGATTACATTGACCTCATGCTTCTTCATCAGCCTTTTGGTGATGCTTACGGTGCATGGCGCGCTCTTGAAGAATTTTATGAAAAAGGAATTTTAAAGGCAATCGGAATCTCCAACTTTTATGCCGACCGCATGGTGGAGTTTGCGTCCTTCAACCGCATAAAGCCTATGGTGAATCAGGTGGAATGTCATCCTTTGAATCAGCAGATAGAGGCAAAAAAATGGAATGACAAGTACGGTATTCAGCTTGAAGCCTGGGCCCCTTTTGGCGAAGGACGTGGTGGTCTTTTTGAAAATCCTGTGTTAAAAGAAATTGCCGCCGTTCATGGAAAAACTACAGCTCAGGTTATGTTGCGCTGGCACCTGCAGAGAGGAATTGTCGTGATTCCAAAATCAACCCACAAGGAACGCATGGCAGAAAATCTGAATGTCTTTGATTTTACCCTCACTGCCGAAGAGATGGCAAAAATTACTGCTCTCGATACTGCAACAAGTTCTTTCTTCAGTCATCAGGATCCTGCAATGGTGGAATGGTTCGTAAAAATGGTGGAAGAAAGAAAGAAGCAGCACGACTCTTCAAAAGAAAGAAAAAACTGGTAGTCGATTTTTACGAACCATTCTTCAATTTGACGGTTTCACCTTCGCGGCATAGCCGCTCGGAAGCTCGCTCAAAACTCACCTCGTGAGTTTTGACGGCTACGCCGTCACTCGCTAGGTTCGTAAAAATGGTTGAAGAGCGGAAGAAGCAGCAGGATTCTTCAAAAGAAAAGAAGGCATGGTAGAAAAGCGAAGAAATCAGTTATGATGTTCCCCGTGATGGTTGCACTTGGCTGCAAAGTTTGGCTTGAGATCTCCCTTTGCAAAAAGCTCTGCGGCTTCGTCGGCGCTTCCTGTGATTCCGGGGACTTCTTTTAAGCCGCTGGCAGCAATGGCTTCGATGGCACCCTGTCCGCGGTTTCCAAGAATCAGAGTTTCCACTCCAAGGCTTTTCAGGTATGGAGGAATATCGTGGTGCCCGTTTCCGCCGTTGTCTACCACTTCTGAAGAAAGGATTTTTCCGTCTTTAATCTGATAAATCTTAAAATACTGAGTTTTCCAAAATTCTGGAAGACATTTCCTGTTTCTTTTTCGTAAGTTACTGCTACTTTCATTTTAGTGCTCCCATAAAATTTGATTCAAGTTCTTATTTCAACTATATGCATTTTAACATTAATCGGGGATTTATTAAGTGCTTTGAGGGGACTTTTCTGTTATAATTCAAAACAATGAAAACAGTTTTATACATCCACGGAAAGGGTGGAAATGCATCTGAAAGTACCCATTATGAAAGGCTCTTTCCAGATTGCAAAGTGATTGGGCTGGATTACAAGACTTTTTCTCCTTGGGAAACGGGGAAGGAAATTCACGAAGCGGTCGTCAGTCTCAAAACTGATGCCGAAAGCATTATTCTGATTACAAACAGTATCGGTGCGTTTTTCAGCATGAATGCGAATCTTAATGGTCTGATTGAAAAGGCATATTTCATTTCGCCGGTTGTGAATATGGAAAAACTGATTTGCGATATAATGAAGTGGGCAAATGTAACCGAAGCGGAACTTGAGCAAAGAAAAATCATCCCCACGGATTTTGGAGAAGAACTTTCCTGGGAATATTTGTGTTATGTAAGGGAACATCCTCTGACCTGGCAGGTTCCAACTTCGATTTTATATGGCGAAAATGACAACCTCACTTCGCTTGAAACGATTAAGGATTTTGCTGAAAAGCAGGGGGCAAGTCTTACTGTAATGAAGGGCGGCGAGCACTGGTTTCACACAGAAGAAAAGATGAAGTTCCTTGATGAATGGATCAGGAGTCAAAAGTGAGATACATTGCTTTACTTCGCGGAAAGATTGCAGAGATGTAAAATCCGGCTTTTTCTTATTCTTCCCAGCCCTTACAGACATCACACCAGCCAGTGGCGTCTGATACTTCTTCCAGTTCAGAGGGAGTGAGTTTTACCGAAGTAAATGAGTTTCCGCCTGCAGGATGAACGTATTCAAATCTTTTCATTGAAACATCGAGCCATACGGGAATTTCTTTTGGAACATTGAAAGGACAGACTCCGCCGGGAGCAAAGCCGGTGATTGCTTCAACCTGGTCTCGCTGAATCATGCTTGGTTTTGTATGAAAGAGAGCCTTAAACTTTGAGTAGTTTACACGGCCATCACCTGCCATTACCACGATAACAGGTTTTTCATCCACAATAAATGAAAGCGTCTTTGCAATCTCCGCTTCAGAACAGCCAATCTGCTGTGCTGCGTGTTCTACGGTGTCGATTGTTTCTTTGTGTTCGGTGAGTCTGTCTGCATATTCCTTAGCTTTGAGGAAGTCTAAAACTTTTTCATTTATCATATATCTAAATATCCTTGTTTACCTATTACTCAGATAGGGATATAATACAAACAAGGGGACAGGCAGTCAATGAAAAGTATTTTGATAAAAGACACAACAAAGGAAGAAAGAGAAAAAATCGTTGCCGATGCTCTTGGTTGCGGAAGCGATTGCTCCATGTGCTGTGCCTGTGGCGGCATGGAAATTGACTATCAGCAGTACATAGACGGTAAGAAAGAAATTGCCCAGCTGAATGCAGAATACCGGGCAAATACGATGATAGGGCACTAGATTATAGCTTTCCCATCAAATCCTTAATTGTTGTTTTTTTCAGTTCTTCTTCCAAAGCCTTTTGGGCATTATCTAATGGCTGGTCTAGAACTGCATGGATTTTTCTGCCAACGGGACATTTTGGATTAGGATTTACATGAAAATTAAAAACAGAACGCTCGCTTTCCTTTTCTTCGCTCACTGCCTTATATACATCCAAAAGGGAAATTTCTTCGGCTTTCTTTGAAAGGGTAGAGCCTCCGACCCCGGCTTTTGTTTCTACCATTCCAGCTGCCTGGAGTTTTCCTAAAATCTTTCTGATAATTACAGGGTTCATTCCGGTACTTCCTGCAATGAAATCGGAAGTGACCTTGTTATCCTTTTCAAAATAAGCAATGCAGAGAATAGTGTGAATGGCAACGGTAAAGTTCGTATTTAGTTTCATAAGCCTGTCCTTGTTTCATTATATCAGATTTGTTGTAAAAAATAAATAACACCGCTTGACATTTATAAATTACAACGCTATATTTACTGTAGGTTGTAAATATTAAGTTACAACCTACAGTAAAATACATCTTTTAATCAGCCTGATCACCTGCTTTTAAGATAAATACTTAACGAGGTAATTTTATGGAAAAGACACAGTTCACATCGGTTCAGCTTTCAAAGGGGTTAATGGAAATCTATGATTTTGGTTCAGTCAAACTTCACGCATTCAAAACGAACGACTTGATTTCGGACGAATGTTTTCTGGTGGAAAAAGCTGGCAGCTGCTTTATGATTGAGTCACCATGCTTTTTTGATAACATTAAGGAGCTGGAAAACTATATTTCAAGCAAGGGGCTCAAGTATGAGGGTGCAGTCATTGCCTATCACGGAGCGGGTGCTTCTTTTATGAAGGGAAGCAAGGTCTATTCAACAAAAAATGCTGATGACTACAATCACAATGGTGGCGGGGCAGGGCTTGTTTCAAACTTCGCGGGAGCATTTGGGAAAGCTTTCGATAAATCAATCTATACGACTACGGATTTTATTGAAGGTGACAGCCTGACCCTTTGCGGTGTGGAAATGAAAATCACCCGCACCCAGGAAGCCTTCGACATCTTCATTCCTGAAATCAATGTGGTTTATACTCACATGCTGGGCCACGATGTTCATTCAATTGTCGCAGGAAAAGCACACGCCGACGCACTTATTTCCGTACTGGAATCTTATATCCAGAAAAAGGTCGGCCTCGTTTTGACAAGTCATTATGTTGTGGAAAATCTGGATGATGTGAAAACCAAGATTGAATATCTTAAGAGTCTTAAGAACATCGCAGTTAAAAATCCGAATGCTGCTGGCTTTAAGGCGGCAGTGCAGTCAGCATATCCAAAATATTCAGGCCTGAACTATCTTGATATGTCGGCAGGAATGTTTTTCCCTGGAAAATAGGATTAGGATTCGGGCGTTCGCCGTTCGCTACGCTCACTTCACGAGTTTTCTTTTGCTCACCAAAGGGTGAGCATTTTGCTACGCAAAACCAAGAAAACTCGCGCCGTCGGCTGTTCCGCGCTTCGCCTGTTCGGCTCATCCCTCACTGCGTTCGGGACTAAAGGCGCTCCATAGCCTAACGCATGGTCAAAATCAAGGAGGTTCTTATGAAGGAGATAAAATCAATCTTACAAAAGGCAGACTCAATTCTCATCGGTGCGGGAGCCGGGCTTTCAACTTCTGCAGGCTTTACCTACAGCGGGCCGCGTTTTCAAAAATACTTTTCTGATTTTGAAAAGAAGTACGGCTTTCACGACATGTATTCCGGTGGTTTTTATCCTTACAAAACTCTTGAAGAAAACTGGGCTTACTGGAGCCGCTACATAATAATCAACCGCTACATGAACGCTCCGATTCCTGTCTATGAAGAACTCTTTGAACTTGTGAAGAATAAAAATTATTTTGTCATCACAACTAATGTTGACCATTGCTTTCAGAAAGCGGGTTTTGATAAGTCACGACTCTTTTATACTCAGGGGGATTACGGTCTCTGGCAGTGCTCGGAGCCTTGTCACAAGAAAACTTACGACAATCAGCTTTTTGTTGAAAAAATGGTCATGGAACAGGGCTTTGTAATTCAGGATGACGGCAGCCTGGAACTTCCGGAAAATGGTTTTGAAGGAATTAAAATGAGTGTTCCTTCTGAACTGGTTCCCCGCTGTCCTGTTTGCGGAAAGCCTATGACAATGAATCTGCGCTGTGACGATACTTTTGTGGAAGATGAAGGCTGGCATAAGGCTGCTAGCCATTATGAAGATTTTCTGAATAAAAATAAAGATGGCCGTATTGTTTTTCTGGAGCTTGGTGTTGGTGGTAATACTCCGGGCATTATCAAATATCCTTTCTGGAAGATGACCTATGCTAATCCAAAAGCTACTTATATCTGCATAAACAAGGGAGAGGCAGCAGTTCCAGAAGAAATTGAGAGGCAGAGCATTTGCGTGAACAGTGATATTTGGGAGTTTTTACAAAGTCTTATTCCGCAAAATTGAAAAATTTTTAAAATTGCGGAATGGAAAATGTTATAGATAAGCATTTCCCTTAATGCCTCTTAAAAAAATGAGTCAATTATGATATTCTACAAGCATATTATTTTGGAGCAAATAATGCCAATTTCAATTTCTTCAATACTCAAAGATTCAGAATACAAATTAGACCAGTTTTCACCAGAGCAAATAACAGCATTAGAAAGTTCAATTATCACAAAGACCGACAAAAACGGAAAAGAAGTATTTTATGTAAAATGCCTTGTACGCGACAAAGAAATAAAACTCACGCCAGAAGAATGTGTGCGTCAGCTTTATCTTGATACGCTTGTAAACGTGTATGATTATCCAGTTTCAAGAATGGAACTTGAATATGCTGTGAAGTTTGGGCGGGAAGTAAAGCGGGCGGATATCGTTATTTTTGACAAAGACCGCACGACCGTTCCTTATATCATCGTGGAACTGAAAAAGCCTAAACTTAAAGACGGAAAAGAACAGCTCAAAAGCTACTGCAATGCAACAGGCGCACCAATCGGAGTGTGGACAAACGGAAGCTCGATTTCCTATTACAACCGCAAAGACCCGAATTATTTTGAGGATATTCCAAACATTCCTAAAGTAACGCAGAAACTCAGCGAGATTTTAAGCGTACGCTGGACAATTCAAGACCTCATCAAGAACGATAAACTTGTGAACGAACGCAAGAGCCTGCGCGATTTGATTCTTGAAATGGAAGATGAAGTTCTGGCAAATGCTGGTGTGGACGTGTTCGAGGAAGTCTTCAAGCTCATCTTCACAAAGCTTTACGACGAAATGGAAAGCGGACGCAAACAAGACAGACCTCTTGAATTCGGCAATTTCGGCTACACGGAAACGGAACTCAAAGAGAACATTCAAAGCCTTTTTGACAAAGCAAAAGAAAAATGGGCTGGCGTTTTTAACACAGACGAAAAGTTTTTGCTCTCTCCGTCGCATTTGTCGGTTTGTGTTTCCAGCTTGCAGAAAGTAAAGCTATTTAACTCAAACCTTGAAGTCGTGGACGAGGCTTTTGAATATCTCATTAACAAAAGCAGCAAAGGCGAAAAAGGACAGTATTTTACTCCGCGCTATGTCATTGATATGTGCGTGAGAATGCTCAACCCCACCGAAGATGAAACGATGATAGACACCGCAAGCGGCTCTTGTGGCTTCCCTGTACATACGATTTTTTATGTGTGGCAGAAAATCCTTGAAAAGAAGGGTCTCAAAAAAAAACATTTGTTTACATTGGAAAAAAAGCCCGAAGAATGTACGGATTATGTTCAGAGCAAAGTGTTTGCAATCGACTTTGACGAAAAAGCCGTGCGCGTGGCTCGTACTCTCAACTTGATTGCGGGCGATGGACAGACGAACGTTCTTCATCTGAACACGCTGGATTATGAACGCTGGGACGAACGTATTAACGACGAAAAATGGCAGGACGCTTATATGACGGGCTGGCAGAAACTACGCAAGCTCCGAAAAGAAGCAAAAAGCAATCAAGATTTTAATTTTGACGTTCTTATGGCAAACCCACCTTTTGCTGGCGACATAAAAGAAAGCCGCATACTTTCGCGCTATGAGCTGGGCAAAAACAAGGACGGAAAGGAACAAAGCAAAGTCGGTCGTGATATTCTCTTTATCGAACGCAATCTGAACTTCTTGAAAAGCGGCGGACGCATGGCGATTGTGCTTCCGCAAGGGCGTTTCAACAACTCAAGTGACAAATATATCCGCGATTACATTGCGGAACGTTGCCGTATTCTTGCGGTTGTGGGCTTGCACGGAAATGTTTTCAAGCCGCACACTGGAACAAAGACGAGCGTACTTTTTGTGCAGAAGTGGGACGAAAAACTCTGCCCCAAAAAAGACGATTACAATATTTTCTTTGCCACAATGCAAAAACCGAGCAAGGACAACTCTGGCGACAAGATTTATCTCAAAGAAACGGACGCGAACGGCGAGACAAAATACAAGCTGGACGAGCACGGACATTTGATTGTTGACCACGATTTGTTCAATCACGACGGACTGACACAAGACGGAATAGCCGAAGCCTTTGCAGAGTTTGCAAAAAAAGAGGGACTAAGTTTTTTCTAACTAGCCCTTTTGACGAGGCAAAGTACAATGCTTTGTTAAAAGGGCTGGAAGTAAGTGAAGTTAAATGGTCAGATGTGAAAGGTGAAAATGGAGAATTGAGAATTGACGCTGAGTATTTTCAAAAAGAATATTTGAATGAAGATATAAACCTTTCTAAAATTGGCATTGCAAAACTCGGTGAATATGCTTTTGTAACAGACGGACAACATGGATATTATGAATCTGACCCGAAATCAAGAATTTCTATGCTTGCTGCTCGAAATTGTAAAAACTATTTTGCTGATAAAATAGATGCATTGCCTCTTGCAAAATGGGTTGATGATAATAATAAGCGTTCTTCTTTACAACACGGTGATATAATTTTATCAACACGAGGTTCTGTTGGTTGCTGTGCAATCGTCTATGACGAAGTTTTGCCCGCAAACATAAATCAAGATGTTGCAAGAATAAAACTCAATGATTCCAACTCATTCGTTCCTGAATTTGTGATTACTTATTTGAATTGCAAATATGGGCAAAACTGGATGTTAAGGAATCAGACTGGAATGGTTCAGCAAGGTTTACCACTTGATAAAGTTCGTACAATACCACTACCTCTTCTTTCTACAGACTTTCAGCAGAAGATTGAATCGCTCGCAAAATCTGCACATGCAAAACTTGCCGAGTCAAAAGCACTCTACTCACAGGCAGAAGATACGCTGCTTTCTGAGCTTGGTTTGAAAGACTGGCAACCGAAGACCGAGTCGGTGTCGATAAAGACATTCTCGGATTTTGCTTCTAGCGGTCGCTTGGACGCAGAATTTTATCAGCAAAAATATGACGAACTCGAAGGAAAGATAAAATCTGTTCCATACAAAGCTATTTCAGAATTGCAGACTTTCAATGCTCGCGGTGTTCAGCCAGATTATATTTCAAATGGCAGTGTTTCAGTTGTAAATAGCAAGCACATTCTTGAAAATGGATTGGATTATGAAAATTTTGAAAAGACAACAACTGATTTTCTAAAGGATAATGAAAAGGCGGCAATAAAGCAGAATGATATTCTCATTTATACAACCGGTGCGAATATCGGACGTACTCAGCCTTATTTGCTTTCAGAACCTGCTATTGCAAGCAATCATGTAAATATTCTACGGCTTAATGAAGTAAATCCTTTATATGCGGCTTTTGTTTTGAATTCAAAAATCGGCAGACTTCAGACTGAAAAAGCCTGCACTGGTAGCGCACAGGCAGAATTATATCCATCAGATATAGAAAACTTCTTGTTACCAATTCTCTCAGAAAAGACGCAAGATACAATCGCGAATTTGATTCAAAAATCATTCGAGTTGCGAGCAGAAAGCAAACAACTTTTAGAACAGGCAAAGCAGATGGTCGAAGCGGAGATTGAGAAATAGATTATAGGAGATATGGTTATGGGAATAAGATTACAGAAAGCTATTTTTCACAATAGAGCTCCATTTGAACACTTGGAATTAGATTTTCAAGATTCAAATATAGCCGTCTTGTCTGGCATAAATGGACGAGGAAAAACAACAATACTTTCTCATATCGTAGATGCCTTTTATGAAATGGCTAAGAAAGGTTATTATAATGAATTTGAAGGGAAATCGAATAAGTTTTATAGGGTTTCGTCCGCATTGCAGAGCATAAATCAGAATAAACTTTCATTTGTATATTTGCGGTTTATTTTTAAGGAAGAAATTATTGATTATTTAGATATAAGAAATATCTGTGAAGAGGATGAATATAACAAATTTATAAAACTTGATAATAAAATCCCATATTCAAATATAAAAATTGAAATAGAGAATAATGATGTCTTAAAAAAAATACAGATAAATGATAAAGAAGTAAAGGAATTATTTTCACAAAATATATTAACTTATTTTCCCTCATATCGTTATGAGCAACCTGGATATTTGAATGATGTTTATAAAGTAAATTTAGATTTTAATTTAAAAATGCAATTTAACGGATATTTACCGAATCCTATTGAAGTTATAAGTGATTTACCAAAAATTGCGAATTGGATTATGGATATTGTATTAGATAAATACCTATATCCTAATACAAATGCAAATCCAACTTTTATTCGTTTGCAAAATATCATTTCTATAATTTTGACATCGAAATTTCATAAAATAGTTAGATTTGGAATTGGTCAAAGACAAGATGGGCTGGCTCGCATACAAATTATGGATACAGAAACAGAGCAAAGTCTCTATCCATCTGTATTTTATTTATCATCAGGAGAAGCTGCATTATTATGTATTTTCGGAGAGCTGTTAAAACAAACAGATAAAATTTATAGGTATTGTGAAAATGTAACAGGTGTTGTTTTAATAGACGAAGTAGATAAACATCTGCATATAAAATTGCAAAAAGAAGTGCTTCCAAAACTTTTTACTTTATTTCCAAATGTACAATTTATAGCTTCTTCTCATTCACCGTTTTTAAATATGGGATTAGCAGATGAAAAAGAATTAAAAACAATTATATTTGATTTGGACAATGACGGAATACCAACAAATGCAGAGAATAATGATTTGTATCAAGAAGTATATACAATGATGCTTGATAAGAATAATCAATATGCTCAAATGTATAAAAACTTGAAGCAAAAAGTAGACAAAGATACAAAAACTCTTATTATTACGGAAGGAAAAACGGATTCAAAGCATTTACAAAATGCATTTAACAAGCTAAAACTTGATTTATTAGATGCAGAATTTGTAGATGTTGTAAATATTGAAAATGGAGACAGAGCGCTATTCAATCGATTAAAAGAATTTGCAATTTTAAAACGAACAAATAAAGTTATAGGAATTTTTGACAGGGATAAGGATGACATTCTGAAAGATTTAAATGACGGAAAAGAGTCATATAAATCTTTTGGCAATAATGTTTATGGATTTGCTATTCCGCTTGTCAATGAAAGTGAATATGGAACTAAAATCTCTATTGAACATTATTATCATAAAAAGGATTTGCTAAAAGAAGATAAAAATCATAGAAGACTATTTTTAGGAGAAGAGTTTTATGATTCCAGTATTTCAAAAGATGGAAACTTCCAAACAAGAACAAATAAGATTCAAAATAAGATAGAAATTAATGGTGTTATAGATGAAAAAGTTTATAACCGTGATGATCTTGAAATGAAAACAAATATTGCACTGACAAAAAACGATTTTTCAGATTTGGTTTCTGATGAAGAATATTCAAAAGATTTTGATTTTTCAAATTTCAAGAAAATTTATGATATCATCAAGGGAATAATTGAACAATAAATATGATTTTTCCAAAAAGAACTTACAAATCCGCAACAGCATGATAGATTTTCTCACTTTTACTCGCGAGGATAGGGAGGGACTTTGTGCACAGACAAACGATGTTTGGAGAAGCGTTGTTACAAACTATTTGAAAATGTTTTTTGAATATTAAAAAACTATTTTGGTGGGGGAATAATAATGTTCGAATCCCAGTTAATCGAATATGAGGTAGCAATATGAAAAAAGAACTGAATACAAACAATGAAAACGAAATCCTCTTATACACCGACGAAAACGGAAAAACAAATGTTTTTGTTCGCTTTGCTGATGAAGATGTGTGGGTAACAGCAGTTCAGCTAGCTGAAATCTATAATACAACTCGCCAAAATATTGGGCAGCATATTGAAAATATTTATAAAGACGGTGAGCTTCCGCATGATGCAACTATAAAGAAATTCTTTATAGTTCAACAGGAAGGTAATCGTCAAGTAAAACGAGAAATAGACCATTACAACCTCGACATCATCATAGCAATTGGCTACCGTGTCCAGTCCGATGTAGCCGTTCGTTTCCGCAGATGGGCAACTCAGCGGCTGCATGAATATATCCAGAAAGGCTTTACCATGGACGACGAGCGGCTAAAGCAGGGGCGGAACCGATATTTTAAGGAACTTTTGCAAAGAATCCGCGATATCCGCTCAAGTGAAAGGAATTTTTACCAGCAGGTTACGGATATTTATGCAACCGCAACGGATTATGATCCTCGTTCAAAAATGACGTTGAATTTTTTTGCGACAGTCCAGAATAAATTGCATTATGCTGTTCATGAGCACACTGCGGCAGAATTGATTTATGAACGGGTAGACAGTGAAAAGCCTTTTGTTGGAATGACGAATTTTAAAGGCGATTATGTTACAAAAGATGATGTAAAAATTGCTAAAAACTATCTTTCTGAACTTGAATTACAGCGTCTTAATCTGCTTGTTTCTGAATTCTTGGATTTCGCTGAATTTCAAGCACTGGAAGAAAAGCCGATGAAGATGCAGGACTGGATTACAGCATTGGATAATCAGATTGTTGCTCATCGGCGGAAAATTCTTGAAGGCAAAGGTTCAATTTCTCACGAACAGGCAATGCAGAAAGCAGAAAAAGAATACGATTTATTCCGCCAGAAAGAGATTGCAAATCTAAAAAGTGACTTTGACTTGTTTTTGCAGGATGTAAGAAAAATAGAAACGCGTTAGGAATTGTAGGGGCGCGAAGCGTTCTCGTTTGGAGAGCGGAGTCGAACCAAACGAGAATGAAGCGATAGCGTAACCCCGAAAAGCCCGGCGGCAGCGAAGCTGACGCAACGCCCAAATGAAGAGGAAAAGGAAATGACACAAAAAGAACAACGCACATATTTGATAATGGAACTCCTAAAAGAAGATAAAGGAAGTGCGGGATATAAGTTTGGACTGGTTCCTGAAAATGAAGGCGGTTTTGTGATTCCTAATGATGAAAAGAGCCAGCGAGATATACTGAGAGCTTTGATGAATATTCGTGGTCCATATTCCATTAGTACTGACTTTTTGAAAACTCAGGATGAGTACCTGCAGCAGGTTAATAAAGAGCGGGGGATTACGGATATTGCAGATTTAAGCCCGGTACGTGAAGCAGGAGGTTTCGACACTTCGACAGTGCTCAGTGACCGCAGGCTCAACCACCGTGGGCAGCTTTATCTCTGGCAGGGCGACATCACTACGCTAAAAGTTGATGCAATTGTTAATGCTGCAAACTCTGCCCTGCTTGGCTGCTTTGCGCCCCTTCACATCTGCATCGACAACTGTATCCACACCTATGCAGGTATTCAGCTACGGCTTACCTGTAACGAGCTGATGCAGAAGCAGGGGCACGAAGAAGGAACCGGACTTTGCAAAATCACTCCGGCCTTTAATCTTCCAAGTCGTTATGTGCTTCATACTGTTGGCCCCATTATTTACACAAGCGTGGGACCCCGCGAAAAGATTCTGCTTGTAAACTGCTACAAAAACTGCCTTGAAACTGCGTCTCAAAATCAGCTTGAATCGGTCGCTTTCTGCTGCATTTCAACCGGCGTTTTCAGATTTCCTCAAGACCTTGCAGCTCAGATTGCAGTGGAAACGGTAGAAAAGTGGCTGACAGAAAATCCATCTTCCAGCGTAAAGAAAGTTGTCTTCAATGTCTTTGGAAATAAGGATCTGGAGATTTATCAGGGGCTTTTACTTTAGGACGGGACGTCGATTACAATTCATGATAATAAGGACAGATGTTTTCAAAATGTCCGTCCTTCATTCTAAATCCCTTTGGAATTGTGCCCAGCTGGACAAAGCCCAGTCGCTCATACAAATGGCGGGCGTGAATATTGCTTTCTACAACAGCATTGAACTGAAGAACTCCATAGCTACATTTTTTTGCCTGGATAAGGCAGTCTTTTACAAGCTGTTCACCAATATGTTTTCCGCGGGCATAGGAAGCGACGGCATAGCTTGCATTACAGATGTGACCGCAGCGTCCAACATTGTTTGGATGAAGGATGTAAAGTCCATAAATTTTGCCTTCTTCTTCTGCAACACAAGATAAGGTTTGTCCTGCAAAAAAAGCCTTACCGCTTTCTGGAGTCAGCAGCTCTTCATTGCTGTAAGATCTTTTTCTTCGTATTTTCTGACTGTCATATAAACCCTTTTATTTAAATATAACAAAAAACTGACTCAGAGAAAATAACAAAAAAACACAGTTGAACGCTATAAAAATAATGAACTGAAGTTAGACTACCTGACTCTTACCCAGATTCCATTCCGTTTTTTATAAGTGTTTTCTCCACCCAAAGTCCAGCTGCCGCTTATGCCATAAACCTTTGCCGTGAGTGTATGGGTAACTTTCATCTGTGCCGTGTCGCCGTTTACATTGATTGAATAATCCTTCGTGTCCACTTTGAAGTAGCTTAGAGTTCCGTCCATGATTTCGCCAATGAACTCTTCGCGAGTCTGTTTTTTCCCGCTCATGTGAGTGAAGGTCAGGTTTTCGTCAAAGTAGAGTTCCAATGCGGCCCGGTCTTTTTCAATCATGGCATTGTTGATTGCTTCGTAAGCAGAGTATACTTCTTTTTCTTCTGAGGTCATTTGTTTCTCCTTTGGGGATTCTGCGATACAGGCAAGAATGGCAAAAAGCATTATCATATAAACGGCAAATGATTTTTTCATTTGAAAATCTCCTTATTGCTTGTAGACTTGCGCAAGGGATTGAAGCTACGCCACAGACGGTAAACTCGCGAAAGCCCGACCCACTGCGATTGGTGAGCGTACTCGAACCATGAGCGGCGGGATGCGCCCTAATAATCAACAAAAAACTACCTCAGTGAAAATAAGTCAAAGTAAAAATCTTTTCTATTCGTACTGCCGCGCTCGAAGCACAGCTTCGAACGAGACTCGCCTTGAAACTCACCTCGTGAGTTTCATCGCTATCGCGACCGGCTCCCTACCTTTTCAAAATCTGGCTTCCATGCGGCAAACTGAACTAACTGCTCGTCAGTCCGGTGGTAGTAGCGTTCGCCTTTGTCGAGTTTTGCGATTTCTGCCATTTCGTCGGCGGTCAGTTCAAAGTCCATGATGTTCAGATTGTCTTTGATGTGGTCAACGTTCTTGCTTCCAGGAATCACCACAAAGCCCATCTGAACATGCCAGCGTAAAATCACCTGGGCTGGAGTCTTTTCGTATTTTTTGCCAAGTTCTGCAAAGACAGCTTCTTGAATCAAGGTCTTGTCGCCGTGTCCAAGAGGATACCAGCTCATCAATTTGATACCGTACTTGTCCAGAGTTACGCGCAAATCCTTCTGCGTAAAATATGGATGGGCTTCCACCTGAATGAACTGAGGTGCAGTTTCCCATTTAGTCTCAAGTTCCTGAATATATTTTCCTTCAAAATTAGAAATGCCGATTGAGCGGGCTTTTCCATCGCGGAGTGCCTTTTCAAGCTGACGGTAGCCTGCAAGCCAGTTTCCTGCCGGCTGATGGATGTAGAGCAGGTCAACGTAATCTACCCCAAGACGCTCAAGAGTTTCGTCAACAGCGTTCGGGTTTTCGTATTCTGACGGCCAGAGCTTTGTAGAAAGAAAAACTTCCTTTCTTGCCACACCGCTTTCCCTAATTCCCCGTCCAACAGCGCGCTCGTTCACATAAGCGTTGGCTGTGTCGATAAGACGGTATCCCATCTTAAGAGCCTCGCGGGTGCTCTTCTGGGCATCTGTCGGTGAGAGCATAAAAGTTCCAAGTCCGATTACAGGGCAAGTAATCTCATTGTTCAGTTTGATTGTTTGCATAATCATCCTCCTTACTTTCCCAATTTAGCAAGCCAGTCCTGAACAGCTTTTTTCGCTGTACTTCTGTTAGTCTGTGCTACCTTTCCTTGAACGGCAAGTCCTTTTTCTACGGTTGCGCCTTTGCAGGTTGAACGGATGCGGCTTTCTGTTCCGCTAAGTCCGCTTCCTTCGTGGGTGCAGAATGGGATGATTGTTTTTCCCTTCCAGTTGTGGGCTTCGAGGAATGTGTAAACCGGCATTGGCATGTCTCCCCACCAGTTTGGATAGCCGATGTAGATTGTGTCGTATGCGGTGATGTCGATATCAGCTTTGAGGGCTGGGCGGGCTTTTTTGTTCTGCTCGTCTTTTGCAATCTGAGTAAGGCGGCTGTAGCTGTCGGTCGGATAAGGCTTTTGAGTTTCAAGTTCAAAAAGCTCTGAGCCGGTTTCTTCTGCAATGAACTTTGCGATGATAGAAGTATTTCCTTCTTTAATGTTTCCAACGTTATACTGTTCGCCAGCGAGCGAAAAATAAACTACCAGTGATTTTCCCATTTTTGTCTCCTTTGAATTTGAAGTTTTGTTTTGTGCGAAAAGCGAACCTGTAAGTAAAGTCGCTGCCATTAAGATTGTAAAAAGTGATTTTAGTTTCATCTGAACTTCCTCCTGTTTACATCTTAATTATAAGCGACACATGTCTTTTTATTAAGAACAAGTTATGGTATAATGTTGTTTAAACGACAGATATTGCAAAAATGCCTATAAATCAGCCTTTTCTGGAGGGAAAAATGTCAGAAGAAAAAACGCAAATCAGGCTTTTTGAAGAACAGAAAGTTCGCACAATATGGAATGCCGAAGAAGAAGAATGGTATTTTTCGGTAGTGGATGTAGTTGCGGTTTTGGCAGACAGTAAAGATTTTTTGACTGCAAGGAAATACTGGAATAAATTAAAACAAAGGCTCAATAAAGAAGGAAGTGAGTTGGTGACAAATTGTCACCAACTGAAATTACCGGCTGCCGATGGAAAAAATTACAAAACAGATTGTCTTGATACAGAAGGAATTTTCCGCTTAATTCAGTCAATTCCTTCTCCAAAAGCAGAACCTTTCAAAATGTGGATGGCGCAGGTTGCAAAAGAGCGGCTGGATGAAATGCAGGATCCGGAGCAGGGAATTTACAGGGCTTTGGCAGAATATAAGGCATTGGGATATTCCGACAACTGGATCAATCAGAGGTTAAAATCCATTGAAATCCGCAAAGACCTTACCGACGAGTGGAAAAAGCACGGACTTAAAGAAGGCGTCCAATTTGCAACTCTTACTGACATTATCTATAAAACCTGGTCAGGAAAAACTGCAAAACAGTACAAAGAATACAAGGGACTTAAAAAAGAAAATCTCCGCGACAACATGACGAATCAGGAACTTGTGCTGAACATGCTTGCAGAGATGGCGACAACAGATATTTCAAAAGCCCGCAACCCGCAGAGTTTTTCGGAACACGAAGATACTGCTCGCCGCGGTGGAAATATCGCAAAAGAAGCTCGCGAAAGACTGGAATTGGAAACAGGTAAGAAAATTGTATCTCCGCTAAACGCAAAAGATTATTTTGAGCAGCAGCAGATTGAAGACAAAGACACTAAAACGGAGTAGAACTATGACCGAAGAGAAAATCGACCCGCGCATTGTACGCACAAAGGAAGCAATTCAGACGGTTTTTAAGCAGATGGTCTGCGAGATGCCTTACGAAAAAATTACTGTAAAAGCGATTACCCAGGCGGCCAGAATTAACCGCAACACTTTTTATCTTCATTATAATTGCGTGGATGATGTCCTTGCGGAGATTCAGGCAAAACATTTAAGTGAATACAGTGCAATTGTCTCCAGCTTTGACCAGCTTAAGGATACGGATAAACTGGTGCGTTCTTTTTTTGAATACATGGAAGCCCAGGATGATTTTTTCAAACGCGTCACCTGCGACAGCCGTTTTGACCATATCCGCGAAAGGATGCAGAACCGTGTTACAAAACAGGCGGCAGAATCCCATCCGCTAAAGGGGCTGGACCAGAGCGTGCGCAACATCCTTTTGACTTTTAATAACTGCATAGTCCTGCTTTACCGCCAGTGGGTCGCCGATGGCCGAAAGATTCCTACGGAAGAAATGATTGAGCTGGCAACGACCCTGCTTGAAAATGGAATGCAGGGATTCAGGGATAAATAATTTTACGACTCATTCACCAGCTTTTCTGACTGACATTCCAAGGTTTTCAAGCTCAACATTTTCCGCAAAGAAAAGACAGTGGCAAGCTGTCTGCGTGTATACATTATTTGTCCTCTCAGCTTCTTCTTTTCCCTTTCCTATTCTATTTTCTTCTAATTTATGCTATATTTTGCCTAGAAAAATTCATCTGCGTGATTATGCGGATTGACTGTACTTTATCTCAAAAGTCTGTGGCAATCTGTGTTAATCTGTGGATTAAATTGGAAGTAAAGTTATGACCGTACCAGAGATTTTCGGAAGCATGGTTTTCAATGATGATGTGATGCGCGCCCGTCTGCCAAAAGACACTTACAAATCGCTCAAAAAGACGATTTCTGAGGGCTCGCCACTGGAACTTGATGTGGCAAATGTGGTTGCAAATGCGATGAAGGACTGGGCTATCGAAAAGGGTGCCACTCACTTCACCCACTGGTTCCAGCCGCTTACTGGTGTTACTGCTGAAAAGCACGATTCTTTCATTTCACCAAACGGTTCCGGCGTCATCATGGAATTTTCGGGCAAGGAGCTTGTTAAAGGCGAAGTTGACGGCTCTTCTTTCCCTTCTGGCGGAATTCGTGCTACTTTTGAAGCCCGCGGTTACACTGCATGGGACCCCACATCTTATGCTTTCATCAAGGACGGTTCTCTTTACATTCCAACGGCGTTCTGCTCTTACACAGGCGAGTCTCTGGACAAAAAGACTCCCCTTCTCCGCTCAATGGAAGCGCTCAACACTCAGGCCCTGCGCATTTTGCGACTTTTTGGCAACACTTCGGCAAAGAGGGTCATCACGACTGTCGGTCCTGAGCAGGAATATTTTTTAATCGACAAAAAACTCTGGGAACAGAGAAAAGATTTGATTTTCACTGGCCGCACTCTTTTTGGCTCTATGCCGCCGAAAGGTCAGGAAATGGACGACCATTATTACGGCTCAATCAAGCCACGCATCGCCGAGTTCATGGCGGATTTGGATAACGAATTGTGGAAGCTTGGCATTTTGAGCAAGACAAAGCACAATGAGGTCGCTCCGGCTCAGCACGAAATGGCTCCGATTTTCACCACGACAAACTTGAGTGCAGACCAGAACCAGCTCACCATGCGTCTTATGAAAGAAGTCGCTTTGAAGCACGGATTGTACTGTCTTCTTGCAGAAAAGCCTTTTGCAGGCGTAAACGGAAGCGGAAAGCACAACAACTGGTCGATGAGCACTGATGACGGCTTCAATCTTCTTGAGCCTGGCGAAACTCCGCGCGAGAACGCGCAGTTCCTTCTTATGCTCACGGCTGTTATTCAGGCTGTGGACAAGCATCAGGATTTGCTCCGTGACAGCGTTGCTTCTGCCGGAAACGACCACCGACTCGGCGCAAACGAGGCTCCACCGGCAATCATTTCAATGTTCATTGGTGACGAGCTTCAGGCTGTCCTCGATTCAATCGAAAACGGATCTCCTTACAGCCAGAAAACAAAAGAAAAAATGCAGATTGGTGTTTCTGTTCTTCCGGCAATTCCAAAGGACACGACAGACCGAAACCGAACTTCACCGTTCGCATTCACCGGAAACAAATTTGAGTTCCGTTCGCTCGGCTCTTCTCTTTCAATTTCCGGTCCGAACGTCGTTCTGAATACAATTGTTGCCGAAACTCTTGATGAATTTGCCAGCCGTCTCGAAAAATCATCAGATTTGAATGCTGAATTGCAGGAACTTATCAAAGAAAAAATCATCGAACACAAAAAAATCATCTTCAACGGTAACGGCTACGATGACGAATGGGTGCGCGAGGCCGAAAAGCGAGGTCTTTTGAATCTCAAAACTTTGCCGGACGCAATGGAGCACTATCTGGATGCTCAGAATATCGAAATGTTCACAAAATACGGCGTTTACAGCGAAAGCGAGATGAAGAGCCATCACGAGGTCAAGCTTGAAAAATACTCGAAAGTGCTCAACATCGAAGTGAATACAATGCTCGACATGATTTATAAGGACATTTTGCCGGCAAGTTATGCTTACATGAACGCGGTTGCGGAATCAGCTTCAAAAGTAATGGCGATTGTTCCGAACGCAAAATGCTCGGCTCAGGCAAACCTTCTCAAAGAAATCAGCGCGCTTTCGGATAAACTCGACAGCGAAGCTCAGAAGCTTGAAAAACTTCACAATGAAGCAGT
>CACZYY010000057.1 GCA_902785455.1 uncultured Spirochaetaceae bacterium | reverse complement strand
GAAAGGGCAGGATTATTCCGAACTGAAAGACAGTTACATTCTGTTTATCTGCAAGAAAGATCCATTCAAGGACGAGCGCGAGAAACACTACGGTCTCCCTTGTTACACGTTCAAAAACACTTGTTCGGAAAATCCGGCCGTAATTTTGAATGACAAATCGTTGAAGGTAATTTATAATGCAAGTGCATACAATGAAGAGAAGGACGAAAAAGTTAAAGCCTTCCTTCACTTCATACACACGAACGAACCAGGCAAGGACGATTTTACAAACCGTCTTTCCGCACTGGTTGAGCAGATTAAAGACAACGAAAAGTTCAGGAGGGACTACGCCGCCATGAATTTACACGACAGAGATATTACAAGAGCCGCTAAGCAGGAAGGTCTTCGGCAAGGGCTAGCGCAAGGTGCACAGCAAAAAGCCGTTGAAGCGGCTCAGAATCTTTGGACAAATGGAGTTTCTCAAGAAATAATTGCACAGTCGTTGGGCTTACCTCTAGCAAAAGTTGCTGAAATAATTAACGGAAAACAATCTGGAGTTTCGGTACCATGAATTTACACGACAGAGATATAACCAGAGCCGCAAAATAAGCCAGTTTCCTACTTCTCGAAACTTTTTCGAACAGTATCGATGTGAGTGTTTCCGTTTAGGACATTGCCATCTGCATCAAGGAATTTTATACATGCAGCCGGAACTCCGCAAAGTTTTTCAATTCGCTCGATGATGTCAGTTACGCTGTCATTAAATGATGCCGTCTTTTTAAGCCCCTCTTTGATGTCAGCGTTTTCAATTCCATATTCTTCTTTGAGAAAAGCCGGAATACTTTTGTTAGGCCCCGGAACACTACCGTCTTTGTTTTGTATCTTAATGCATTTTTCGGGAAGTTTTAAAACTTCTTCGAGGTAATCTTTGAGTGATTTGATATTTGTAAGCATAATTTCTCCTGCATCTTTCATTATAAGAGAAGAATTTTTTTTAAGCAAATATTAATTACCACATCTTTTGAACTGGAAGGGGTTCTAGAATTTATGGGCGCATCCCGCCTTCGGCAGGTCGGGTGTTCCGCCCTTCGCTACGCTCATTGCCGCAAGCGGCAACTTCGGGGTTACATACCCTTGCGCAAATTTTGTGATTCGTACGAGAAGTTTTGTATCAAAAATTCTCGTACAGATTTGTCTCCGCATTCATGCGGAGCATTTTTTTTACGGTTCATAGTTATAAGTCCAAGTCACACTCGTTCCTTTAATCACAGTATCGCTGATAGTTATCTTAGCTTTATCAGCTTCCGAACCTGAGTAGTAGACGGTTTTAAGCGCATTGCAATTAGTGAACGCACCACTTTCGATCTCAGTTAAAGTTTTAGGAATAATCACGGATTCCAATTTTGAACAGGTACCAAAAGAACAATAAGGTAATGAGGTTGTACCATTAGGCAATTTTACGCTTGTAAGATTGCTACAGCTATAAAATGCATATAATTCGATTGTCGTTACACTGTCAGGTATTTCCAGCTGGGTGAGTCCTGAACAACCATAAAATGCATTATAACCGATAGTTTTCAAAGTCGAATCTGATTCAAATGATAGGGCTGTAATTTTTGCTTGGAGGAAAGCATATTTTCCAATTTCCGTCACAGAAGCCGGAACTGTGAAAGCACTTTCTGTAGTTTTATCACCATACATTACAAGTTTTGTGCCGTCTTTTGAGTATAGGACATTATCAACGACCTTGAAATTCTTACATTCTTCGGAAGCAGTTATACTTGAAAGACTTGAGCAGGCATAGAATGCGTCTGGATTGATAGAAGTAAGATTTGCAGGAATATAAATTGTTGTAAGCCCAGAACCCCTAAATGCACTGCTTCCAATAGAAGTAACACTATCAGGCAAAATTATACTCTCAAGATTTGTAACAAAATTACTTGTACCATTTGTCCAGAACGCATAATTTTTAAGCTCTGTAAGACCGACAACCCCGCTCATATCAAGATTTGTTACTTTTACAGATGAGTCAGATTCTTTCAAAGTCAATAATGACGAATAAAGACTTGCAATAAAACTTTCACCGTTAGCAACATAGCCGCTAATTTCAACAGTGCCGGATTCTGTCATGGAAGTTATCTGGCTAGTGATTCCGTCCAAATCCACATTCAGTAAAAGTTTTCCCTCTTTAGTAATTTGAGCTTCAATATCTCTTTGAATAATGTCAAATTTTTCATACTCATCTTCGATTGTCGTTCCAGATCCTTCGCCAAGAACAAGAATTTCCGTACCGTTTTCATAAACTGTCGAAAAGATTTTTGCTACCGGGCGTGTTCCAGAAAGTGCTCCACCAATTGTAATATGAGTTCCCGCATTTAAGTACACATCGTTATCGCTTCCAACACGTGCAGAACCGCTCATTATAAATGTACCATCCGCTCATTATAAATGTACCATAACTTTTAGGAGTAGAATCCCATTTAGAATCAACACAGACACCGCTACCAGTTCCCGCAATATTGTTAGCGATGCTTCCGCTCTTAATGCTGAACGTGGCATTACTACCTACATAAACACCGCCACCCCTAGTTGCGCTATTTCCAGTGATAAGAACATCATGGGCTTCAACGCTTCCTCTATAAGCATATATGCCACCACCGACTCTATTCTCAGTCAAAGACCCACTGACAGACAAAGTCGCATTACCACCTGTGATTTTGAGTTTCTTTAAGATGACAGGTGGTTGTGCCGCAACTGAAAGCGTAGAGCCTTTTTCATCTCCTGTAAATCCACCATCAAGCGTAGTCATATCGGCTTCGGTTGAGAAATTAGCTCCTTCAAGGGTAAGAGATTTTGCAGGGAATGGCTCAGTCTCTGAAATATCATAAATTGTTTGTGCTCCAGTGAACGTTCCATTCAAATGGATTATCCAGTCATAATCTGGTTCATTTTTTGTCTTTATTGCTTCAATCGCTTTTGAGAGAGTTTTGAATGCCTTTGCCGAAGATGTGCCGTCATAAGATGTATCGTCATCCTTTCCGCTGGTTGAATCAACATAAAATGCCGAATTCTCAAATCTTGCGTACAAGGTAAGATTCTCCGCACAAGTCTTTGAAACTTCCGTGACTAAATTTTTAAACTCGCTATCTTTATACCAACCGAGGAAAGTGCAATTTGTCTTTGTGAGGACAGGAAGTTTTAGGTTGCTTCGGCGGGAGTATTTTTTGATTTCAACTTCACCTGCTGCAAGCGAGCCACCTTTTTTATTATATGTAATTGAGTAAACTGAATTGAGGTCAATTTCCTGCTCAGCGATAGAATTAAAACCTTTTACAACATGCACGACATATGGAATGGAATTGACCAGTATATAGAGTTTGCTGTTTGAATCATAAGCATAGAAGTCAAATGTGAGGCGATAATTGCCTGTCGGGATTCTTCCGTCAGAAGCCGTCGTTGAATAAGAAGCAACGCGCTTGTATGTAATCGAACCTGAACTGAAAGAGGTAAAGTCTTTTGATTCCACTTCTTCATTTTTATCAAGATTGAAAAGAGTGGCCGTAACTTTGTTGATATTTGTCTTGTTGAACTTTACGGTCACGGAAAGTCCGCCATCATCGCTGAAATCCGCATCAAGATGAGTAGAATCCTGCGCTGGTGAAAGAGAGAACTCAATTGTATTCGTTTTATTCGCTTCTATCGTGACATTTTCCAGCTTCTGGTAGAAATAAACGCTATCAACCGAACCTTTAAGCTCAAAGTTGTAAGAACCTGCCCCATCTTCAAGAAGAATCAGTGAATTATAAAGATCCGTAAGACTTCCAAAACCACTGGTGCCGCCAGCTAGAGTCCTTTTGCTTCCGCCAGATTTTGTTCCATACAAATAGATGTTCTTGAAATTTGCAAGGGCATATTCCTCACTCGGATCAATGGAACGTGAATTCAAAGAAACGCCGCACGCACGAACCATGAGATATGTTTTTGAATCTGATTTTTGCTCAGTTTTCTCCTGCAGAATATCCGAACATGAAAAAAGCATGAAAGAAAAATATATTATTGCAATCAATATCGATTTATAATTCTTCATAAACTCCCCCTTTAGTTGGATGAAAGGCTAATCTGAGCAGTGTATGAATAATACTTGCCGGCTGCATCTTTTGCTTCAAGGTAAATGTTGTATACGCCCGTCTTCCAATCTGATGTATCGAGACTAAGGATGTTTTCGGTTGTAACAGTTTGCTCCACACCATCAAGTTTCCATGTGTAGTTTGAATAGCCAGTGGTTGCCATGAACACAAGAGCCGCTTTTGCAGTGATTTTTGTGTTGTTTTCGACGGCTGTTCCGCCAGCAGTCACACTGACTTCAATATCATTCGTGACTCCTGTTGGAATTGAAACACTCACAGCCATACCAGTCTGCTTGCTGAGCTTGCATGAATTTGCAGTATCGATAAACCAATACTGAGTTTGATCGTCAATATTCTGAGGCGTAACCTCAAATTTTCCTGCATAACTTGAAAGAGTGATTTTCGCGGCTTCACCTTCCTCGCTAAGTGCTACAAGGATGCTACCTTCTTCGTAAGATTCCGGCGTGAAGCGTGCAGGGAGATCTGCATTAATTTTGCCCGCAATATAAACAGGAGCATTATTCTGTAAATAAACATCATTAGGCAAGTTAATCTGTGCATGACCGCTCATTTTCAATACGGCAGGAGTATCAGAACCAGCATTGCCTACATAAATACCGCTTCCTAATCCGCCATTTACAGAGTTTTCTCTGATGTAGCAACCGTACATTTCAAAAGTTGAGCCGTCTTCAAGGTAAACGCCACCTCCACACGGAGTAACATGTTCATTACTTGAATCTACAAACTCTTCGTTAAATGAGTTGGCCTTAATGTAGCTTCCAGAACCTTCCTGAGTTCGCAAGTAACCGCCCTGTGCGACATACACGCCCGCGCCATAACATGTTCCAATATTGTCAGATATTATTGAACCACTGTCGATATAAAGACTTGCGCCCTGTGAAACATACGCACCCGCACCACAGCCAGGAGCAGGTCTTAACCAACCGCCATCTGATACATAATAGGAATGATTTTCAATAATTTTTGTACTGCTCTCCAGTGAAACTTTTGCACCATAGCCTAAGAAAAGACCTCCGCCTGCAAGTATTGAACCAACAAGCTGACCGTTACCGCCTTTGATAGTGATTCCGCTCAAAATAACAGGAACATCCGTTTCGATTGAAAGGGCAGAACCTTCTTCATTATAAGCAAGATTTGCGTTGATAATATCAGTAGTTGAGCCAGTTTTTCCCTTAACGGTGATTGAGCTTGCGGAAGTTCCTTCCCAGTTAGCAATTTCCTGACATCCTTTAATCTCGCCGTTAAGAATGATTGTGTAGTCTACCGATGCATCAGTCATTTTCATAACCGCAGCTTCAAGAGTTGGAAGAGATGTCGAAACAGAAAGTCCGTCATTATCAGTTGAGCCTGACGCACTTACATACAGAGTTGAAGTATTCTGATAGACTAAACCATCAGATGCGTTAATAACCCACTTCGTGACAATTCCTGTTGATGGATTTTCCAGAGGCTCAACAACGAATTTATCCAAAACTGCTGAAAGGCTAGTTATTGAAGCGTTTTGAGAAAGCATCAGGCCGGAACTTGACCAGTATTTTCCATCAGAAGCAGACAGTTTTATATAAATCGGGTCATCAGAAGAGATTCCTTCAAGAGAATCTTCTATGAATAAGCGGTTATAGTTTCCGTAGATGAGCACATCATTTCCGTGATTTGCCCCGGAAGGTATTTTTACTTTTCCACCGATTACAAGAGGTTTTGCACCGCTCGGAGTACAAATTGCACCGCCCTGTTCGCAATAGTTGTTTGCAATCGTTCCGCTATGGATTCGCACTGTTGCATTTGCGCTGGAAGAAGATGCCGGCTGTCCCTGAGATCCGCTTGCAAAAAGGCCACCACCCTGGCTGGTTGAACCATTACAGTAATTATAGTAGATTCCGCCAGTCAATTCCGCAGGAACATTAACAGATTCGCTCGTATAGCTTGAATAGCCCATGTACAGCTTTCCGCCGTTTACACAGATACCCGCGCCGTTCCCGTCAGTTGCATTTGCTCCGGTTCTGTTAGAAGGTGCAGAAGTCAGAGTTTCGTCACCGACAACAGCAGTACCGTACATATACATAATTCCAGTTTTGCTTTCTGATGCAGTAACAAAGACACCACCGCCACCACCTGTAGCCCAGTTCGCGCTGATTGTTCCGCCGCTAAAGTTGAAGGTTGCATCTATATTAACATAAACACCACCAGCCATTCCGCCAGTTGAATTGTGGGCAATCGTACCGCCAGTCATAGTGAATGTACCAGAATTGACATAAACGCCACCACCGCTTGCCGCACCGTCATTATACGCAATATTTCCGGAACTCATTACCGTAATTCCGTCATTTGTATTGTAAATACCACCACCAGAAGCAGTTAGTCCATAACTGTAATAAATACCGCCAGTCAGTTCCCGCACATCGGTACCAAGATAGAGTTTTCCAATGTTATAAACACCGCCACCAGTAGAGTATTCATTAGAACATTTTCCATTATTGACATAACCGTTAGCTACTTCTTCTACTGTTTTATCACCAATAGCGGCAGTACCAACGATATAAAGTGTGCCTGCGTTATAAACACCGCCACCTTTAATTGCTTTATTGTTTGTAATGATAACACCGTCATCAAGTGTGACCGTTGCCCCGCTTGCAACATAAAGGCCGCCACCACTTGTATAGAACGGATCATTATCAGTATTAGGATTTGTCGAAGAAGTATTTCCACCTGTGAGCAGGACATTTTTTATCGTCACAGGCACTCCTGTTGCAACCGCAAGGACATTTCCAGTTGTAGAGGTTGAAGTTGAGTTTCCGATTATACCTCGGTTAATCTTATCCTGCGGATTTCCATCTGCATCAAGCTCATGGTAGCCAATAAGAAGAATTGATTTAGCATGTTTAGAAGTAATATCAGCAAGAATTACGCTCCGTCCATAATCTCTTTCTACAGCTGTGCCTGTTCCACGTTCTCCCGCTTTTTTTGAAGAACTATGCGGACCTGTGACATCGCCCATGACATAAATCGTCCAGTCAATCAAAGGCGTTCCAAGTTCAATAATCTTTTCACATGCTTTGTCTACTGATTCAAATGGATTTTCTTCCGTTCCGTCGCCTTCCGTGTCATCGCCTGTACCAGAGACATACAAATTAGCGTCCACCCAGCCGGCATACAATGTGAAATCTTTTGCATATTCAGTGCCGGTACCGATTGAATCAATTCGTTCTGTGAGAGCAGAATCCGTGTACCAGCCAGAGAAAACCAGTCCGCTTTTGCTAAGCACAGTTGTCGGAAGCAGAACTCCTGTGTTTGCGTTTCGGCTCGTGACAGGCACAAATTCCGTCTCCCAGTCACCGCCATCAGTGTTATATTTAATAGAATAAAGCGTGTTTATTTCTGATAGTCTTAGATTTCCCTCTGTTTTGTAACCGTGAACTTTGATGACGTCGATAAGGGAATTGATGACAGTCGATTTATCAGAATCATAGACTTCAATTTTGATGTAATAAGTTCCGTTCGGCACTTCATTTTTGCTATAAACAGCGGAAATTGTACCGTCCTCGCCTTTTGAAAATGCAAGTTCTTCAAAATCAAATGACTGAGCTCCGTCCACAAGCGGAGATTCGCCATAATTCTCAGTTGTGAAAAGCCCAGCCTTTATCGCGCCAACTCTAGCAGTTTCAGCAAAAGTGAAAACAACAGAAAAATCTCCACTCTGAACATAAGATGTCGAAAAAGAAAGGAAATTCGTTCCAGCGGAGACAGTTTTTGAAAGAGTGCCTGACTGAGTGAGTCTGTATTCAGAATTTTTGGAAGTATACAAATCAAGCGTGAATGTGTAAGAACCTGCATCCACCTCAATAGAATCATCGCTTTCCATCAGATAAAAAGCATTTTTTTCATCCAATGAAAGCCATTCTCCAATCTGCGTGAAAGCTGACTCGCCTGATTTTTCTGCCTTAAGCACAATCTTCGTGACATCGGTCTCGGCCATGTTCACAGGCATAATCGTGCGCGAATCAATATTGCACGAAAATGACAGGCGGGCCTTTTGGGAGCCACCCGCACCTGAGGAATCATCTTCCGAAATGTCATTACAGGAGGCAAACAGCACTCCCACCAAAGTGAGCAGAGCCGAAGCCTTCCGCCACATCGTAATCAAGTTCTTCATAGTGCAGGTCTCCTTTTAATCTATGGCCTGTTTTTTTGAGTGTGGTTCTGTTTACTCCGATGTAAGTGTAAATGTTGTTGTTGCTGAGTAAGTTTCAGTGCCTGCATCTGTAGTAACAGTTATTTGAAGCATAACGTCGTGGACTCCAGTTCCGAGATTTTCAAGCATTCCAGCTGTCCATTTGTATGACATTGCAGTTGCACCGTCTACAGGATTTCCATCAATCCACCACTGATATAAATAGCCTGATACAACTTCCTCTGGCGTTGCAGTCAAAGTGATTGAGCCATCAGCACCAGTTTCTTCGGACATTGTGAAGTTAGCACCCAAATCTGTTGTGTCAAACTCCGCAAGCGTTACTTTTATTCCGCTTGAAGTAGAAGTTGGAACGACGTTTATTGTAAGAGCTTCAGCCAGTTTTTCATTGTCGGTCGGCCAGACTTTGATTGTTGCCTCGCCGGTTTTTATACCCTTTACGATTATTTCACCATCTTTTGCGCTGCTCACAGTAACGCTGGCAACATCCTCTGAAGAACAAGAAACCTTGATTGTACTTGCCGATACAGGCTTTTCAGTGCCGTCAGAATATACCAGGTATGCCTCAAATGCAGCTTCTTTGCCAACACCAATCTCAGCAGGAGGCTCCTTAAATTCAATTTTTGTAAGTGTAACTTCCTTAGCTTTGACAGTGAACTTAAAGACTTGAGTTATTCCTTCGCTTGTGACAGTGACTTCGACAGAACCGGCAGCAAGGCCGAGCACCTTGATTTTACCGCCCTCAGAAATTACAGTTGCCGTTTCTGATGCATTGCAATCAGTCGTAATTGAAGTTGCCGCTTTTTCTGTACCGTCTGAATATGCAAGACTTACGGTAAATTCTTTTTCTTCACCTACAGTGACAGTCAAATCTTCTGGTGAAAGTTTGAGAGTTGTTTTTGTGTCCGGAATGTCTGGGATTGTGAACTTAACTTCCACGCCGCTTCCGCCTTTAAATGTGAAGCTCTGTGTAAGGTCAACTTTTGCCTCAACCGGCTTTTCTGCCTTTACGAGGGATTCTGATTCAAAGTCATAATATTCAAGCTCTTTAATCGTCATGTTATTGGCGTCAGAGATTTTGTCATCAGCGTTTTTATCCTCTGCTTTTTCGTCAAAATCAAAAGTATACCTTCCCTTCGAAACAATCAGCGGCTCTGCAGAGCCAGAAGCAGCTCCGTCCGCCTGCGGCATGACATATGCAACTTCATAAGAGAAGTCAGTGTAAATGTTAAGTGTGAACCAGCCCGGGTAATTTTGTAGGTCTACCGCAATGCCTGGAAGTGCAAACATAAGATTTTTTGGGAGTTTGTCGAAATAGACGGTAATGAAGTATTTATCATTCTCTTCATCATACTTCAGTTCATCTGATTTATCTTCGTTGATTGTGTATCCGAATTCAACAGCAGTTTCTGCCAATTCGTCAAATTCTTCATCGTAGTCATCATTGTTCGTAAGAACTTTATCCGGGAAGTCTTTTAATGCAACATAGTCTTTCTTTTCTTCATCCCAGAATCGGAATCGAAGCTCAACATTTTCAACTTTTAGATTCATTTCTGAGAGAGCAAGATTAATCGTATTGACTTTTTCAAGCGAAATTTCTGTTGTCAATTCTGTTGCCCAGCCGAGATAAACAGAGCCTTTTTTGATGTAAACAAGTGAAAGGAAGATATATTCACCATCTTTAAGTTCATATCCGTCTTGGAAATCTTGAGACAAGTTTGAATTGCCGTCTTTGTAATAATCACCAACGATATTAGCTTTGTATTTATCAAGCTTTGATTTTATCTGCAAATCATTTAATTCAGTATCTGCAACCAGAAGTTCAGAAAGTTCCTTTGCCGCCTCAGAGCTGGATGGGAACGCATAGACAGAAATTCGCTCAATCTCACCGAGAGACTCACCCGTTTCTGTCGTATTGTGAACGCTACACTTTGCAAGCTTATGCAAATTGAATGAAAGTGTGTTCTCGCCGGCTTCGATTAGTTTTTCTTCTGATTTGCCTTTCATGATTGGCCACTGACTATCCTCTTCAGCAACAATAATTTTTGCTTCTGCGTAAATTTTTTCACCGACAGGAATATTATCAAAACGGAAAATTTTTCCTTTAAGTTCAGTCACATCATCGGCACTTTTTAAATCATGGGCTTTGTAGGCACGGCCTTCAATGGAAATCTCAAATTTATATTTGCCGTCTTTTTTTTCACCTTCCTGCTCTGTGGCAGTGGGTTTATCGCTAGAGGCAACGTCATCATCGGCCGCGCGGCAGGCATTCGACACGGCTTGGATAAGTTCTGGGCTAAGGCTGAATGTTACAGAACCTGTCTCTTCGCGACCTGAAAATATATCCGAACAAGAAACAAAAATAAACATTACGCTCAGCAAAAGAGCAAATATTTTCTGGATTTTAGAATTACAATTTTTCATATTGCCTCCATTTGCATAAAAAGCATTCGGTTTAATTATAACTTAATTTAGGATTATTTCAAATATTTTAGGAGATAATTTTCTTTTTTTAGAGGAATTCTGCCGATAATTATATTTGGAATATCATCTAAAAATTCCCCATTTAAAAAAGAGGTCGTTTTATGAAGGATAGGGACTACAAAGAAGTTCTTGAAAACACTTCCACTCCAATAGTGGTGATAGTATCAAACGAAGAGAATTCATCAAAAAAACATCCGACAGAATCTGACTTCAAGACTTCATTTTCTATCCACTTCGTAAACGAAACTTTTGTAAAGATTTATGGCGATTTAATAAAAGTTGGCTTCACTTCGGAACAATGTGTCGAACGGCTCTCCAAAGAAGTTGACTGGTACAAAATGGCATGTGTCTGCACCGAAACCGGCGAACCTCAGGAAACAACTTTCTATTCAACAATCTGCTCAGCCTGGCTCCGTGTACAGATGAACGCGACAAAAAGCGGATTCATCATCATTGCAATCGTAAACGTCAACAAAGACAAAGAAAGGGAACAGCAGCTTTTACGTCAAAATCTCCGGCTCGCAGCCCTCACGGACGAACTTTCCAACTCCCGCGAAGAATTAAAAAACAAGCTTGAAAATATCACCTTCCTGAACGAACAGCTTGAACACATGGCTTATCACGACGGAATGACAAATTTGTGTAACCGTCAGAAATTCAAAATGGATTTTGAACACTGGCTCGAACACTCCAAGTCAAATCAAGAAAAATTCGGCATCATTCTGCTGGACCTGGACAACATGAAGCTGATTAACGACGCTCAGGGGCACGGTGAAGGCGACGAAATAATTTGTCACGCGGCGGAAATTCTCAAACGCTTCAAAAAAGATGATTTGCGGGTCTACAGATACGGCGGCGACGAATTTATCGTGATGATGCGTAACATCAACTCTCAGGACACGATTCTGAACGCCGGCGACCTGCTGCTCGAAGTCATGAACGACGAAGGAATTGACTTTTCGGGCGGAATCGCAATCTGCCCGGATGATGGCGACAACTACAGCGATTTGCTCAAATACGCGGATATGGCTATGTTCGAGGCAAAACGCAAGGGCAAGAACGACATCTGCTTCTTCCAGACAATAATGCGTGAACGTTTCATGGAAAAAATTGCGATTCAGTCAAAATTGAGCACGGCTGTGAGCGAAGAACTTTTCCAGCTTTATTATCAGCCGCAGTTTGACGTGGCCACAAACAAATTGCGAGGATTCGAGGCTTTGCTCCGCTGGTACGACGAGGACACAGGCTGGATCAGCCCGGAACAGTTCATTCCGATTGCCGAAGAAACACGGCTTGTCATTCCTCTTGGCGACTGGATTTTAGAAAGAGCAATCAAAACTCTCAAAGAATGGATTGAAGACTTTGGCTTTGACGGAATCATGAGCGTCAATGTGAGCCCTGTTCAGCTCAAAAAACAGACTTTCCTCTACGATTTGATTTCGCTGGTAAAAAAATACAACATTCCGACCAAAAATCTCGAAATCGAAATCACAGAAGGCGTTTTTATCGACAATAAAAATGAAGTGATCGACCTGCTCAAACAAATCCGTGAACTGGGAATCGGTCTTTCGCTCGACGACTTTGGCACAGGCTATTCAAGTTTGAGTTATTTGCAGATGCTCCCAATCACCACGCTCAAAATCGACAAATCTTTCATCGCAAATATCACGGACAAAGGCGGAGTCGAAGCAAACATCACTGACTCAATCATTTCGATGGTCACAAAAATGGGCCTGGACACAATCGCAGAAGGTGTCGAAAGGCGCGAGCAGCTCGACATTCTCAAAAAAATCAACTGTAAGAACATTCAGGGCTTCTTGAAAGGCAAACCAATGCCAAAAGAACGCTGTGAACAAATATTGGGCGGGGATTACGATTTGGCAGACCATTTGTAAATTAGCAATGAGAATGTCATTGCCGGACTTGACCCGACAATCTTTTCGGAGGCTTTTATGAGACGGTTCTTTTCTATTCTTTCCTTTCTTTTAACTTTTTCACTATTTGCCCAGTCTGGGGAAAAGTTTCTTCGGTTCAAGTTTAAGGAAGGTGATAATTACCGCGTGCTTTCCACTGTCAATGAATCTGTCAAAGTTAACGGGCGGCTCAATCACACTGCCGAAATCGTAAACCGCGTTTCGGCTCGAATCACTTCAATCGACCAAAACGGGCGGGGCTTGAACGAAGCCACTTTCGTAACGCTCGAAAATTCAAAATCAGCTGACACAAACGGTGCGCTCACTTACGGCGAAGAATACGAAAGCAAATACTGGCGCGATGAACGCGGAATTTATGAAATCGGCAAGGAATATTTCATGCCTGTCGTGCGCGATGTTCCGATTCTGCCCGAAAAAGCGATAAAACCAGGCGACACTTGGACTGCAAACGGGCATGAGGCACATGATTTGCGCCGAAGTTTTGCCAACAACGAGCCGTTCAAGGTTCCGTTCACGGCCACTTACACTTACCTTCGTGACGAGGAAGGAGTTTCTTCCGATTCAAAGCATGAAAAAAAGACGTTTCAGGTTCTTGGCGTAAAATATTCGCTGTTTTTTGAAAGCCCGATTCCAGAAAATGCCGAAAACCTCATCGACGACTTCCCGGTTACGACAATGGGCTTTTCAAATCAGACAATCTGGTGGGACAACGAAAAAGGTCAGATTGACCATTACACAGAAGATTTCCGCATCGTAATGGAAACATATCTTGGCAATCAGTTTGACTTCACTGGCAAAGCCCACGCCGAAGTCACTGATTTTGAAAGGACAGCCACCGATGAAAATCTTGCACAGGTGTTGGAAAAGGTAAAAGACCTGGATTTGGAAGACGTAAGCGTTACAAAGAGCGAAAAAGGCCTTACGATTGCGCTTGAAAATATCCAGTTCAAGCCTAACTCAGCCGTCCTGCTCGATTCCGAAAAAGCAAAAATCAACAAAATCGCAAAAATCATCGAAAATTACCCGAATGATTTGCTTATTACCGGTCACACAGCCCTTTCCGGCACTCCAGAAGGCTGCCAGATTTTGAGTGAGGAACGCGCGGATTCAGTTGCGCAGTACATGATTAAAATCGGCTTACGCGACAAATACCACATCTTCACGCAAGGGTTCGGTGCAAGAGTGCCGATTGCGTCAAACGACACCGAAGCCGGCAAAGCAAAGAACCGCCGGGTGGAAATCACGATTCTGGATAAATAAAAAAACAAACTTTTTTCAAAAATTTTTCACTTGCATTGCCGAAAATCGAAAAAAATTTCCTATATAAAGATAGGAGATTTTTATGGCAGAAAAAGAGACAGTTTCTTTTGACGGGATTGGCGTGGCTGAGGGGGGCGCGGACGAGCTTTTTGATGCGGACGGAGCTGTCCGGGCTGCACGCGAAGGCTTTCATGTCAGCTATCTTTTTCCGTGGCAGCGCATTGTAATCGCAAATATTCTGGACGGAGAGGCAGCATTGCACGAAGACGCAGCTTTTTCCGGCCACACAGACGATGACGACATTTACCGCGGAAGACAGATTGTGCTTCTTCCAACCGGGGCTGGAAAGTCAATGTGCTTTCTTGTGCCTGCCCTGCTTCTGGAAGGCGCGACTCTCGTAATTTATCCACTTTTGGCTTTGATGAGCGACCAGAAACGCCGCATGGAACAGGCCGGAATCCGCTGTGTTGTCTTTAAAGGCGGACAAACACCAGAAGAACGCGAAGAAAATTTCAATGCCCTCACCGACAAAGAAAATCCGGCTCGGGTGATTATCGCAAATCCCGAAGTTCTGAGTGGGGAAAACCTTCTGGAAAGGCTCGCAAAAGTCAAAATCAGCCACATTTCAATTGATGAGGCTCACTGTGTTTCGGAATGGGGCGACTCTTTCCGTCCTTCTTATCTGGAACTTGGGCGCGTCATCAAAACTTTGGGCGTAAAACTCGTTACGGCATTTACCGCCACTGCAAGCAAGCCTGTCCTCGACCGAATCGGTGAAATTCTTTTTGACGGGAATTATCATCTTGTGCGGGGAGCTAGTGACCGTGCAAACATTCATTACGCCGTGCGATACGCCTACGCCAAGAAAAAGGCCGCGCTGGAACTGGCACTGACAATGAAAAAGCCACTGATTATTTTTTGCGGAAGCCGCCGCCGAACCGAAGAAATGGCTCACGTCTGCGCATCATATTTTGGAAGGGAAAAAACGCGCTTCTATCATGCCGGACTTACCCGCGAAGAAAAAACAGCCGTGGAAGAATGGTTTTTCAATTCAACCGAAGGAATTTTGACAGCAACTTGCGCTTACGGAATGGGCGTCGATAAGTCCGACATTGCAAGCGTAATCCACCTGGACGCGCCCGAGCATCTTGAAAATTTCGTGCAGGAAGCAGGCCGTGCAGGTCGTAACGGTGCGAACGTAAATTCCGTGCTGATCTGGAATCACGCGGATTTTGTGCGCTGGCGACAGGCCAAACCGAACAGTCGGGAACGTGCTTTGGGCGACTTTGCGCTGAGCAAAACTTGCCGCCGTCAGATGATTCTGGATTATCTTGGAGGCGAAGAAACTGCCTGCTCAGGCTGTGACATCTGCGACGCAAGGGCAAAAAATCAAAAAATCAGCTATACCGCCCCGGACGCGGAACTTGCATTCAGTTTTATCCGTAAAAACCGCCGCCTGTACACGCGACAGGAAGCCACCCACGAACTTACGGAGCTTTATAATAGAGAAAAACTTAAAATTTTTGGAATCAATGTATGGGATGCAAAGGACACCGCAGAAATTCTCTCGCAACTTTTTTCAGAAAAGAGGCTTAGAATCTGCGGCACATTCTGGAAGGACAGACTGGACATTATAAAGAAGAAAAAAGGCAAAAACTTGCTTGCCCTTATTCCTCGTCGCCACCTGCATTTTCTCCACCTTCTTCGCCGGTCTTTTCGGCAGGAGCAGGAGCGGGTGCGGCAATTGTTTTCTTAGCTTTAGTGACTTTTGGCTTTTTTCGGTAACGCACGATGTACGCGCATAAATCCATAAAGACAAACACAATCACAGCCGTAATAATCACGCGCTTGTCTGAGAGAACCGCCTTAATCACAGGAAGAAAATCATGTGTATTCATCATATAAAAAGATTATCGGCAAGTTAAGAGGAAAGTTAATAAGGGCGCGAATCAACTGTCTACCACCCTTCCAGCCTTCGCTAACGCTCATTACTGCATTGGTTTCGACTCCGCTCAACCAACGCAGCAACTTCGGGCTTCCACGGTGGGCGCGGCATGTTTTTTACGATTGAGAATTTATCGTCTTTATGTTACATTTTCTCGCATGGTAGGAATCGTTGATTACAACGCTGGTAATATTAAGAGCGTTGAGCGGGCGCTGGGCTTTTTGAAGGCTGATTATGTGCTTTCAAAAAATCCGGCTGATTTAGAAAAGTGTGACCGCCTGATTTTTCCGGGCGTGGGCGAAGCAAAATATGCGATGGAACAGCTTAAGCTCACAGGCTTCGACACATTCTTAAAAGACTGGGCACAGGCTCAAAAGCCACTGGTAGGGATCTGCCTCGGCTCACAGATTATTTTTGAACATTCCGAAGAAGGTGATGTTGAATGTCTGGGTTTGCTCAAAGGCACAATCCGCCATTTTGAAAGCGTATGGAAAGACACTTCGACTCCGCTCAGTGACCGCACTTCGGCTCCGCTCAGTGACCGTGCGCTTAAAGTTCCTCACATGGGCTGGAACAACCTGGAATACACAAACGGCTCTACTCCGCTTTTCGATGGCGTTGATCCAAAATCCGACTTCTACTTCGTCCATTCATACTTGATTCAGCCAGACGATTCATCAATCGTAAAAGCATGGGCCAACTACGGTTGCCCCGTTCCAGCCTGCGTAAGTCAGGGAAGCATCACAGCATTTCAGTTCCACCCGGAAAAGAGCGGCCGAGCTGGACTGAAAATTCTGGAAAACTATATAAAATAAAAGGATGCCACACAGATTCGATTTTGCTACGCAAAATCAAGAATAAAATTTTTGTACTGAGATTCCGTAGGAATCTCGAATCTGCGTGGCAATAAATAGGACGATTATGTTAAAAAAAAGAATTATCGTTTGCCTCGACGTAAAGGACGGACGAACTACAAAAGGTGTAAAATTTCAGAATAATATCGATATCGGCAATCCGGTTGAGATGGCAAAAAAATATTACGAGCAGGGCGTTGATGAGCTTGTTTTTTATGACATCATGGCCAGTGCCCGCGGCCGTGGCCCAATCCTCGACTTGATTTCACGCGTTGCGGAGCAGGTTTTCATTCCTTTCTGCGTTGGCGGCGGAATCGGCACAATCGAAGACATCCGCTCAACGATTCTTGCGGGTGCCGAAAAGGTCTCCCTCAACTCACAGGCTGTCAAAAATCCTGATTTGATTCATGAAGGAGCCAGGGTTTTCGGAAACCAGTGTATCGTTCTTGGAATGGATGCTGCAAAAGACGCCGAAATGCCAAGCGGCTACCGCGTTTACATCAACGGAGGCCGAGTCAAAACAGATCTCGACGCTCTTGAATGGGCAAAAAAAGCAGTTTCACTCGGAGCCGGCGAAATCGTCCTCAACTCAATCGATGCTGACGGAGTTCGTAACGGCTACGAACTTACTGTCACAAAAATGATTGCAGAAAATGTAAGCGTTCCGGTAATTGCTTCGGGCGGCGGCGGCACTCCTCAGCACCTTGCCGACGTTCTCACTCAGGGCAAAGCTGATGCAGCCTTAATTGCGAGCATGGTTCACTCAATGGGCTACACCGTTGACGGAATTAAGCGCGATTTGGACAAGCTCGGCGTTCCAGTAAGACTTTAATTTTTGTCACAACAAAAACAAAGACCACTGCCCCCAAAAAGGCTCCGGCTGTGTCGGCAAACCAGTCCAGCGCAGAAGACTCTCGCCCAGGCGTAAAACTCTGGTGGATTTCGTCGGTCACAGCCCACAAACTGATAATCAGCGTCGGAAGCCAGACTTTTTTGTACGATTTGATGTTACAGGCAAAGGCAACCCAAAAAGAAAAGCCCGCAAAGCAAAAAAAATGAACGACTTTGTCCGCATTCCAGAAAGTCGGCATCTGCTTGATGTGCTCCTGGCTCGAAAGGTAAATATTACAACAGGCAACAAAAAGAGCCGGAAGCCATTTCAAAACTTTTTTTATCATAAAATTTCCTTTTTATAAATTTCTCGATTTTTCGTTCATAATCAGCATTTGCAGGCGGTTTTCTACGTTGGCAAAACTCGTGTCCGGGTCAAGGTCAAGCGGCAAAATCTGAACGGCAGGGAATTCTTCCTTAACCTTTTTCATGATTCCTCGTCCGCAAATGTGGTTCGGAAGGCATCCAAAAGGCTGCAAAATCACGAAAGACTGAACGCCACGAAGCGCGTATTCCTTTATCTCACCAGGAATTAACCAGCCTTCGCCAGAAAGGAAGGTGCGGTTCATAATCTCATCGGTTTCGGCGGCAAGAACTGGAAGCGGAGTTGCCTTCACAAAAAGCGGATGTTTTGAAGCTTCCTTTTCGCACACGGAAGCAGCATGGGCAAAGAGTTTTTCTGCAACACGGTCAAAAATCGCGTTCACCGGCTTGAATTTTACGTTCAAATCCTTTGCCTCAACCACGCGGGCATAAAAGTCCTTGCGGAAAACGTTGGCCATTCGAGGCAAAATCACTTCCATTCCGTTCTGTTCAAGGTAACGCTCGACATGGAAATTTGAGCCGGGGTGGAATGTA
>CACZYY010000056.1 GCA_902785455.1 uncultured Spirochaetaceae bacterium | reverse complement strand
CATTGAAAATGAAGCACAGGTTTACAAAAGTTTATATTTTGTCCGCGTTAATTTGTGTGCATCTCTGTGTGAATTTTACAAGTTGTAGGAGCTATATCGTGGATACAAAAGTTATTGACCAATATATCGAAGATTTGATGACAAAATCGACTGCCGAAATTCCTGTCTGGAACATCGAAAAGGCCAGGGCTGGCAAAAAGTCCGGCTGGGATTACATCGACGGTTGCATGATTATGGCTCTTCTGGAGCTTTACGACACCAGCAAAGACGAAAAATTCCTGAAATTCGCTGACTACTACGAGGATTTCCGCATCAGCGACGACGGCACTATAGACGGCTTTAATAAAGAAGAATGGAACATCGACTCAATCAACGGCGGAAAGAATCTTTTCCCTCTTTATGCGCTCACCAAAAAAGAAAAATACCGCCTCGCTCTCGACAAGCTTTACGAGCAGGTAAAATCTCAGCCACGTACAAAAGAAGGCAATTTCTGGCACAAGGAGATTTACCCGAATCAGGTATGGCTCGACGGTCTTTATATGGGCTTGCCGTTTTACATGGAATATGACGCAACTTTCAACGGCGGGAAAAACAAGGACGATATCTACAATCAGTTCTTCAATGTCGAAAAATTAATGAAGAATCCGGCTGACGGCCTTTACTATCACTGTTTCGACAGTTCAAAATCAGCTTTCTGGTGCGACAAAAACACCGGCTTGTGTCAGAACTACTGGCTTCGCGCTCTCGGCTGGTTCAGCATGGCAATGCTCGACACTTTGAACCACGCCCCGGACAAGGGCAGCGACAACTGGAATCACCTCAAAGCCATGTTCATTGACTTGCAGAATTCAATGCTTCGTTTTCAGCACGAAAGCGGAATGTGGTACCAGCTCCCCGCTCTTCCGAATGTTGAGGGCAATTATCTTGAAACTTCCGGAACTTCAATCTTCGCTTACTCACTTTTAAAAGGCTTGCGCACGGGCATTTTGACTGGCACTACAAACGAAGAAAATTACAGAAAAGCCGGAATCATGGCATTTGAGGGAATCTGCAGCAAATATCTCAAAACCGAGGGCGGAGTTCTTTCGCTCGACGGAATCTGTCTGGTTGCAGGGCTTGGCCCGGAAAACAACAAACGCCGCGACGGAACAGTAGCCTACTACCTGAGCGAGCCGATAGTAAAAGACGATGCCAAAGGAGTAGGGCCGTTTATCCTCGCATATAATGAGTACAAGTTGATTAGAAAGTAACCGACAAATCTAAAAAATGTGGTAGCGCGAAGAAAAGCAGAACGGCTTTTGACACTTGCAAGGTTAATGTACCGATGGAAATTTGTTTACAAAAAATAATTCTTGGAAAGGCCCCTTGCACCGTGTCAAAATGCCGTGTCTTTTCTGGGAGCGGACACATTTTTTGCACTGCCAGTTAATTCCTAATTACAAAGGCTGCCTGTACTGTCATGCTTTTGCTTTTTTCTTCTGCAGTGAGCGATTGCGGCAGAAATGCGGCCTGGCGGCGGAATGAGCCGAAAATATTCTGGCCGTTTTCAAATTTTGTGCAGCAGGTGCAGTCCTGTGCGACTACGATATTTTCTTCACGGATGCCTGCATTTTTTAGCACATAAAGATTTGCTTCTGTGAGTGAGAGTCGGTAGGGAAAGCGTTTTGCAAGTTCTTCATCTTTCTGATTTTTGAAAGTGGTTGCCTTTTCCACGCATTTTTCGTCAAAGTTCTTTGTAAAATATTCGGCGCGCTCCTCATCCACAAAATAACAGCAGCTGCCGATGTGAGGCCCGATTGCGGCACAGATGTTCTCTCGCTTTGAGCCGTACAATCCAATCATCTTTTCTACACCGGCTCCCGCAATTCCCGTGCCTTTCCAGCCTGAGTGGAAAGCTCCGATTGCCTTTGTTTCCTTGTCGTACAAAAAAATCGGAACGCAGTCCGCGACTGTCACCGTCGGAACCAAGAGCGGATTCTGTGTTACGATTCCGTCTCCCTGTAAGCCTTTTGTGTCACAAGCTTCCTTTGCCTCAACGACGATTTTTGAATGAATCAGCTCGATTGGAACAGATTTAAGCTTACAGTCGCAAACACCTTCCGAGCTTGAGCAGTTCCCGGAGCAGACCGGATTTTTTATTTCTGTCAGGATTTCTTTGAGAACTTTCGTGCGGTTTTCATTCGTTTCGTTCCAGCGGAATCTCATTGTTTCTGCTGTTAAAAGTGTCATTCCCCAGCGGGCATGCTGGGCAGATTCCAATGCGCCCCCATTATAATAGAAGGAAAGTAAAATATATTTTGATTTTTTGGAGAAAGTTTTTTCTAATTGTGATTTTATGCTGATTTTGTTTATCATTTTACAGTGATAATCGCCACAGGCTTTATTAGCTTTTTGCCTTCTTTTTGTCGAGGTTTTCAAGGTCAATTACGAAATTAAGTGCGCTTTCAATAATTTTTTGAGAAGCCTCGATTTTTTTGATGAACGGCTCGTTATTTTTGTCCTTCATTTTGTTGAGATTTGAAATTGTATCGAAGCGCGAATCTTTTGTGAGACCAAGAATTCCAGAAAGAACTTGATTTATTGCGCGTGCGTTGTCACAGAATCGATGGATGAGACTTTTGACATCACTCTCGATTTCACGCATCATCTGGTCAACTTTTGTCTGAGCCTGAAGCGTGCGAGAAGCTTCCTCATGAATTTTATTGAAAATTGCACCTAGTTCACCGTGGAACGAAAGTTTGCGCTCAAGTTCCTGGAAAGAAATTGAGAGCTGAATCATGTTGCCAAAAGTTTCTGACAAAGTATTGTAGTTTTCTTTTTTGTTGAAAGAACCTTGCACGAGAAGTGTCTTTAAATCAAGCTCACAGATTGAAAAACGTTCGCGCATGAACCAGTTGAGAAAGCCCAAAGTTGATTCATAAGTAAAATCTATGCCGCCCCAAATTGCCTCCCACGGACGCTGCGGAAATAACGGAAATGAGTCCAGCTCAAAATTGACTTTGAGGGTAGAGAGAAGGGCTTCTTTTTTACAGTCGCTTTCCCATGCTGCCCACTTCTGGTCAAAAATCTTCTTCCATGTGTTTTTGTATTTGACGAACCAGTCTTCGCCTCCGGAAAATAAATTTATCCGCCACTGTGAATCTGAATGAACGAGCCTTGTGATTGAGCGGAGAGGAATACTTGTGACGAACATTTGTAAAAGCCCGAGGCTTGAATGTGCCTTGCTCAAAAAATCTCCGGCGTCACGCCCGGTGTTTTCATCGTTGATGTGCTTGGAATTGCGGATTGCAAAAAGATAAAGAGCTTCCAAAAATTCGTCAGGAATTTCAATTGAACCGCACATAATTTGTGCAAAAGAATCAAGTTCCGGCTCAATCAGGCCAAACGGACATGTGAAGTCGGTAGCAGAGGTTTGTGAAAATTGCAGAAGCAGGCGGGCAAATGGAATCTTGACGAATTGACGCATCCATTCTGTGGCTTTTGCGGCATCGTACATTTGCTTTTTTTCGTTTGCCGGAATGTTATCAAAAATATCTTCGAGCCGGCGCAAAAGGTTGCTTCTGGTGTCAGGCTTGATTTCTGGCGTTACCGGGTTTGAATAAGGATCCACGTTGGTGGTGATTTCTGATGTTACCGCGCTCATCACAAACGAACTGAGAAAAACATAGAATGAGCCGTCGTTTTCATCTAGAGAATTCAAATACGGGCGGAAAAAATCAGCACAGGACTTTAATTCTGTGAGCTGCTGGTAAAAATTTGTGAGAAGAACGCTTTGCTTGAAATTTATTACTCCCGGAAAATTCCGCTGAATGTTATGAGAGATTTCAGAAAGCTTGTATTCATTGTAAATTGCATTTTGAGTAGTGTTTGAAAGAACGGATTTGAACCAGATGAATAAACGGAGAAGAACAGATTCTTTTTTGATTTTTACTTCAAGGGGCTCTGTATTGTCATCAAATATTTCATCGGCCGGGTGAATTGTCGCCGGTTCATAATTTGGATCTGACTTCATTTGATCAAGAATGCTCAGTCTTTCTTCGTCAGAAATCCCTGTGACCATGCGCTCAAAAGAATCTCGCTTTACCATAAAACAATATTCTATAAGAAAATCTATGTTATAACAAGTAAAGTAATCTTAAAAAATGAGATGAAAAAGTGCCGAGTTTTGTGATTAGCCGACAATTCACAAAACTCGGCAGTTGACCTATTTGTTCAAGTATTCAACTACAAGTTCACCCATCTTCTTTGTTCCGACGAGTTTGCCTGCTGCTTTTACTTCTGCGAGGTGGCTTCCTGCGATGTCGCCTGTGCGGTATCCGTCGTCCAGAACTGCATTGACTGCGTTTTCGATTGCTTTTGCCTCTGTTTCAAGCTTGAAGCTGTAGCGGAGGAGCATTGCGGCAGAAAGGATTGTTGCCAACGGGTTTGCCAGGTCTTTTCCTGCGATGTCAGGTGCTGAACCGTGGATTGGCTCGTAAAGACCAGGGCCTGTTCCGTCACCGAGAGAAGCAGAAGCGAGCATACCGATTGAGCCTGTGATCTGGCTTGCCTCGTCGGAAAGAATGTCACCGAACATGTTTGATGTTGCGATTACGTCGAACTGACGTGGATTTCGAACCATCTGCATTGAAGCGTTGTCGATGTAAAGGTAAGAAAGCTGAACTTCCGGGTAATCTTTTTTGACATCTTCTGCAACTCGTCTCCAGAGCTGTGAAGAATTGAGAATGTTTGCCTTGTCAACAACGCAAAGTCGTTTCTGGCGGTTCATGGCATACTCAAAGCCCATTCGGACAATTCTCTCAATCTCTGGGCGGGTGTATTTCTCTGTGTCCCATGCAGTGTTTCCGTCTGCACTTGTTCCGCGCTCACCAAAGTAGATTCCGCCAGTAAGCTCACGGACGATAAGGATATCAAGGCCTTCACCAACGATTTCGTCTTTGAGAGGGCAGGCGTCTTTAAGCTGCTTCCACATTACCGCTGGCCGGAGATTTGCGAAAACCTTCATGCCGCCGCGCATTCCGAGCAAAGCCTTTTCCGGGCGGATTTCTGAAGGAAGATTGTCCCATTTTGGACCGCCGACTGCACCGAGCAAAGCTGCGTCTGATTTGAGACAGATGTCGAGCTGATCCTGTGGGAGCGGATGACCGAATTTGTCGATTGCGGCTCCGCCTGCGAGAACGTTTGTATAATTCCATTTGTGTCCGAATTTTTTTGCAACTGCATCGAGAACTTTTACAGCCTCTGCAACTACATCAGGACCGATTCCGTCACCAGGAATCAAAGCGATAGTCTTTTCCATATTTTACTCCAATGAAATGATTTATAAACAACAAAGTTATTATAGTGATGCAAGCATGTTGCGTAAAGTGAAATGTTTTTAACACAATAGTGAGTGAAACGCAATGTAATGCATCGTTGCGTAAAGTGTAGGGAGCCGGTCGCGCAGCGAAGAAACTCGTGAGACGAGTTTGTAGGCGAGTCTCGGTGAGGGCTGTGCCCGAACCGCGTAAATGTCAAAGAAACTTTTCGTTTGAATTCCAGAAGAAACTGTGTTTTAATTACTTTTATGGAGGAAAATTATGGAATTTGATTCAAAAAAAGCTGTGATTGTGCCTGAGGGCGTTTTCATTATCGGCACTTATGACGAAAACGGGGTGCCTAACGCAATGAACGCAGCCTGGGGAATTCAGTCTGATTATGGAGAGATTACGCTTTATCTTGCCAAGCACAAAACGACTGAAAATCTCAAAAAGACCGGAGCTTTCACGGTTGCGTTCGCTACAAAAAACACTGTGAAAATTTCTGACTATTTTGGCGTTGAAAGCGGAAGCAATGTCAATAAAATCGAAAAGGCAGGCGTTCACGTTCACAAAAGTTCCCATGTCAATGCACCTATTATAGAAGAGTATCCTGTTACGCTGGAATGTGAAGTGACAGAGTGGAACGAGGAGCGTGAGTACCTTCGCGGAAAAATTGTCGCTGAGCAGGTTGATGATTCGGTTATTACTGACGGCAAAATTGACTTGGGTAAACTTCAGCCGATTATGTTCGATGCTTCTTTCCATGTTTATCGCGTGATCGGCGAGGTCGTGGGCAATGCTTTTAAAGATGGATTGGAGATTAAGAATAAGTAAAATACAGTGCTAAATTTTAAACTTACAGATTTTTAAAACTTTTTCTTGACAAAAGAATTAAAGGGGAGTAATCTAAAAAACATAGGTAAGCGGTTGCCTACAATTTCCTAAAGTAGTGGCCGCTGCTTATCATACACACACACTTTTTTTTCAAACATTTAGGAGGAAATATGAAAAAAAGTAACTTGATTTTGGGTGCAGCGCTCTGTGTTGCAGCTTTGGTTTCTACAGGCTGCGAAAAGAAGGGCGGTGACACTTCTGCTGCAAAAAAAGACGCTAGCAAAAACTTGGTAGTATGGTCTTTCACAGATGAGTTGGAAGGAATGATTAACAATTATTACAAACCTGCTCATCCAGATATGACAGTTGAGTACTCAATGACACCAACTGATCAGTTCCCAAACAAACTTGACCCGGTTCTTCAGAGTGGTTCTGGTACACCAGACGTATTCGCATTGGAGAACGCTTTCGTTCGCAAATATATCGAGTCTGACCTTCTTCTCCCACTTGATGATGTTTACGAAGAGGTTAAAGGCAAAATGGCTGACTATCCTATGAAAATAGGTACTTACAATGGTCACGTTTACGGTATGGCATGGCAGGTTTGTCCTGGTGCATTGTTCTACCGCCGAAGCCTTGCAAAAGCTTACCTCGGAACAGACGATCCAGCAGAGGTTCAGAAATATGTTGCTAACCTCGAGAAATTCGTAGAGACAGCAAAACTCCTCAAAGAGAAATCAAACGGAAAATGTGATATCGTTTCTTCTTCAGGCGATATGTTCATGCCATACAAAGGCGCTCGCAAACAGCCATGGGTAGTAAATGACAAACTCGTTGTTGACCCAGCTATGGAGCAGTTCATGGATATGTGTAAGACACTCCATGACGAGAACCTCGACGGCCGCGTTGGTCAGTGGTCAGAAGGTTGGTTCGCTGGTATGAAGGGAACTCTCAAAGACGAAAAAGGAAATCCAGTAGAAGTATTCTGCTACCTCCTCCCAACTTGGGGTCTCCACTATGTTCTTAAACAGAACTCACCAGATACAGCAGGTGACTGGGCTATGTGTGCTGGACCAGCTAACTACTACTGGGGCGGTACTTGGATCGCTGCTTACAAGAACACAAAGAATCCAAACGCTGCTAAAGAGATGATCAAATATCTCGCAACAGACGACACATTCCTTACAGCTTATGCTAAATCATCTGGCGACACTGTTGGTAACTTGAACGTTCAGAACGCTCTCAAAGACAGTTTCTCTGATCCATACCTCGCTGGACAGAACCACTACAAAGAGTTCTGTGAAATGGCTAAAGGTATCGATGGTAGCTTGATTCAGGGTACAGACCAGCAGATTGAGGCTTTGTTCAACGAAGCAACAGCTGCTTATGCAAACGGCGAAAAAACAAAGGAACAGGCTTTGAAAGACTTCAAAGACCAGGTTTCTTCAACAATGGGATATTAGTCTGACTGTACACTAATACCGTAAAAGGGGAGTGTATTTCTGTAATCGTGTGAATTCAGGGCGTTTTCAGAAACACTCCCCTTTTTATTGCCTATTTGGTTGTACTTGGGGGAAAAAATGGTTAAATCTGATGTACAAAAAAGACTGAATAAATATGGATATATTTTCACGCTTCCTTTTGTCATTATTTTCTTGATTTTTAATTTGTGGCCGACAATTTATACATTCCTTTTGTCTTTTGGTGATCTTCGTGGTCTTAAGACGAGTTATAACATTATCGGTGTTGCAAACTTTGCAAAATTAGTTTCGGACCCTTACTTTTGGGGTGCGGTTGTAAACACATTTATTATCTGGGGGCTCAACTTTGCTCCTCAGCTTGGACTTGCCTTACTTTTTGCTGTATGGCTTACAAATACGAAATTTAATCTCCGCGGAAAGAATTTGTTCAGGGCATTGTTCTATATGCCTAACCTTTTGACAGCTACATCTGTCGCAATTTTGTTCCGCAGTTTGTTTGCATATCCAGTCGGCCCTGTTAATCAGTTGCTCTTGAATATTGGTATCGTTTCGGAGGCATTCCAGTTCTTCCGAAGTGTTCCTTCGTCTCGAATTATTGTAGCTTTCATTCAGTGGTGGATGTGGTGTGGTCAGACCTTGATTTTGCTCATGGCTGCTATCACTGCTATTTCTCCGTCATTGTATGAATCTGCTGTTATCGATGGTGCGAATGAATGGCAGTGTACATGGAAAATCACTGTTCCGCTCCTTCGTCCGATGATGTTCTATTTGCTTATCACATCTATGGTTGGTGGTATGCAGATGTTTGATATTCCGTTCCTTCTTACTGATATGCACGGTGGTCCGGATTACAAGATCCGAACTACAGCTATCTATATGTATAACATTGCTTTCCAGGGACGTAACGATTATTCTTATGCGGCCGCAATTTCTATCGGTATGTTCGTTATTACGATTATTCTTGCGCTTGGAATTAACTATATGATTAAAGAACGTGCTCCGAAAAGCTACAAAAAAGGAGTAAGAAAATGAAAAACTATCAGCAGCAAAAATTTACTCAACAGCTCGTTATTTATGCTTTCATGATTGTTTTCGCACTTATTGCTGTAGTACCAATTTGGCTCATGCTTATCAATGCTACACGTTCAACTGCGGAAATTAACGAGGGAATTTCTTTGTTCCCAAGTGTATATGCAATGGCAAACTGGAAAGTTCTTACAGGACGAGGTTTCAAGCTTGCGGTTGGATTTAAGAACAGTCTTACAATCTCAATTTTGGTAACAATGTTGAGCGTTTACTTCTCATCTTTGGTTGCTTATGGTATCCATGTTTATCGTTTCAGAGCGAGAAAAATCCTTTGGAATCTTATCATGATGCTTATCATGCTTCCTGCTTCACTTTCTTTCATCGGTTTCGTACAGTTCATGTCAAAAGCACATCTTATGAACAGCTACATTCCGTTGATTATTCCGAGCATTGCTTCTGCAGGTACTGTTTTGTTCATGAAGCAATATATGGATTCTGTTCTTTCATTTGAGCTTATCGAAGCTGCCCGAATTGACGGTGCAAGTGAGTTTGGTATTTTCAATGGAATCATTCTTCCAGTTCTTAAACCAGCTCTTGCAACACAGGCAATTTTCGCTTTCGTTGGTTCATGGAACAACTTCATGACTCCATTCGTTTTGCTCTCTAGTACCGAAAAATATACACTTCCAATGCTCGTTCAGATGCTTCGTGGTGATATTTACCGAACTGAATACGGCGGAATCTATTTGGGTATCGCGGTTTCGTTGATCCCTATCATTATTTTCTACGCATTCATGTCACGATATATCATCAGTGGTTTGACAATGGGTTCTGTTAAGGAATAAAAATTATGGAAAATCAGAAAACGGTTCGTGTTACAAATCCGATTCTTACAGGCTTTCATGCAGATCCTTCAATCTGTATGGCCAACGGAGAGTATTTCATCGCGAATTCAACATTTGAATGGTATCCTGGAGTTGAGATTAGCCGCTCAAAAGATTTGGTTCATTGGACAAGTGTTCCGTCTCCTTTGAGTGAAAAACGGCTCCTTGATATGAACGGCGAAAAATTTTCTTGTGGAATTTGGGCACCGTGCCTTTCTTATTCTGACGGTCTTTTCTGGCTGATTTACACAAATGTTCGTAACTGGAATGTAGGTCCGCACAAAGATTGTCCGAACTTCTTGACAACGGCTCCTTCAATCGAAGGTCCGTGGTCTGATCCTGTTTTTCTTAATGCAAGTGGTTTTGATGCTTCTATGTTCCATGATGATGACGGCAAACACTGGTACATCAACATGGAATGGGATTTCCGTGAGACTGGCTACCGAACTTTCTCTGGAATTGTAATGCGTGAATATGACCCCAAAACAAAAACTTTGGGAAAAGAGCGTTACAAGATTTTCAAGGGAACTGATATTGGTGGCGTTGAAGGTCCTCATTTGTACAAGCGCAACGGGTGGTATTATATCGCTGCTGCTGAAGGTGGCACGGATTATAAACATGCTCTCACTGTAGGCCGTTCAAAGTCTGTTACAGGTCCTTATGAAGTTCATCCTCAGAATCCTCTGATTTCTGGCTGGGGACACGATGATGAGATTACGATTCATAAGGCTGGTCATGGCAGCTGGTGTTCTTCAATTGATGGAAAACGCACTTACTTGGTTTACCTTTGTGGTCGCCCGCTTCCTGGTACAGAAGATTGTGTTCTTGGTCGAGAGACTGCTTTGGCTGAAATCGAATGGAAGGATGATTGGCCATACGTAAAAGAGCCTGACGGCACTCTTGATAATGTTCCGCCGGATTATGTTGACGTTCCTGTCAGCGCAGACAACGACGGAATTCAGAGTGCTCCTGGCTGGGGCAAAAATCATTATACCTTCGAAAAAGGCATTCCGGTTGATTTCAAAACATTGCGCACTCCTGCAGATGGACGCTACTCTGTTACAGAACGACCGGGCTGGCTCAGAATGTATGGTGGTCAGTCACCATGGTCATTCTATGAGCAGAGCATTTTCTGTCGCCGCCAGACTGACTTCAAATTTGTTGCAGAGACAAAAATCGACTTTGAGCCTGACTATTTCCAGCAGTATGCAGGTATGGTTTATCGCTACGATGAGGAAACTCAATATCTTTTGACTGTTGGTTATAGCGAAACAAGAGGAAAAATCCTTCAGGTCAATACAATCATGCCTCCTCAGCTTGGCTTTGAGTCATGGCAGCAGGGCATGGAAATTGAACTTGAGAAAGGCCCTGTTTGGATGCGTCTTGAAGTAGATCACAATAAAGGCTGGTTCTCTTGGTCTCAGGATGGAAAGAATTTCCGAAAAATCCGGCCAATTTGTGAGCCTGCAAAACTTTCTGATGAATTCTGTGGAATGGGATTCACCGGAGCCTTTGTTGGAATGTTCTGTGTAGACACAGAATTCTATAAAAAGCCTGCTGATTTTGAGTATTTTGATTATACAGGATTCGACAGGAATTCAAAATGATAACGATTTATGATATCGCAAATGCAACTGGAGTCTCTGCACCAACAGTATCAAAAGCATTGAATGGAACTGGGCATCTTTCTGAGAAGACCCGGGAATTCATTCTCAAAAAAGCTCATGAAATGGGGTATGAGCCTAACAGTGCCGCAAGAAGTCTTGCCACAAAACGAACATACCTCATTGGGGTTATCTATGATGATCCAGGTATGCAGAGAGGTTTCAGTCATCCGGTATTTTCCGTTGTATTGAATAAATTCAAGGAAAATGTTGAGGCTGCAGGTTACGATATCATATTCTTGTCATGTCACACAAAAATGTCCTACCGGGCGCACGCTGCGTTTCGCTCGGTAGAAGGCATTGCTATTATAAATGCTGAGTCCCGATTTAGCGAGGAACTTGAGGATTTAGGAAAGGTCGGCATTCCTTGTATTTCTACAAATGCGGTTATACCTGGAATCTGCACGATAATTTCAGACAATAAAAAGGCTGGTTACAAAGCCGCTGAATATCTTGTTTCCATGGGGCATAAAAAGATTGGTTTTTTGGGAGCACCAAATGACAGCTTTTTTTATGCTTCAAAGGAACGGCAGGAAGGATTCTTCCAGTATTTGAGCGAGCACAATATTCCAATCGACAAAGATTTTTGCGAGGACTGCGAGGATTGGAATGTAAAAGCCGGACAGAAAGGTTTTGAAAAACTGTACAATCGCCATCCTGACATGACGGCTGTTTTTGCGGTTTCAGATCTTCTTGCTTTGGGGATCTTAGACTATGTTCATGAGCATAAAATAAAAATCCCGGATGATTTATCTATCGTGGGATTTGATGATGATTATATATCGGAATACACGAATCCAAGGCTGACTACTTTCCGTCAGGATTCAGAGTCTATTGCAAATCTTGCTGCGGATCTTTTGCTTCAGCATGTGGTTGGAGTGCCTGTTCCGAACAAAATGATTCACATACCATGTGAGTTTATGGAACGTGATTCAGTGCAACGTCGCTAACGCGGAGTTTTATAGGAGAATAAATAATGGAATACGTAATTGGCGTAGATTTGGGGACAAGCGGAACTAAGACCGTTTTGTTTTCGACTGATGGGCAACCGATTGCCTCAAAAACAATCGAATATCCGCTTTATCAGCCTCAGAATGGTTGGGCAGAGCAGGCTCCGGAAGACTGGTGGCATGCCGCTTGTGGCAGCATGAAGGAAGTGATTTCCAAAAGTGGAATCAATCCAAAGGACATCAAGGGCATTGGTATTTCAGGACAGATGCACGGTCTTGTAATGCTCGACAAAGCCGGCAATGTTCTTCGCCGCTCAATCATCTGGTGCGATCAGAGAACAGCCGCAGAATGTGATGAGATTACAAACAAAGTCGGTGCAAGCCGCTTGATTGAACTCACAGCAAATCCGGCTCTCACTGGCTTTACTGCAAGCAAAATCCTTTGGGTTCGCAATAATGAGCCGGAAATTTACGAAAAATGCGCGCATATTCTTCTTCCGAAAGACTACGTTCGATACATGCTCACAGGCGAATTTGCTACTGAGGTAAGCGATGCTAGCGGTATGCAGCTTCTCGATGTTCCAAACCGATGCTGGTCAGATGAAGTCCTTTCAAAACTCGGAATCGATAAGTCGCTTTTGGCAAAAGTTTATGAGTCTCCAGAAATTACTGGAAAAGTCACTGCTCAGGCAGCAGAACTTTGTGGTGTTCCTGCTGGAACTCCTGTTGTGGGTGGAGCTGGTGACAATGCTGCCGCTGCCGTTGGAACAGGAACAGTTCAGGACGGAATTGCTTTCACAACTTTGGGCACAAGCGGCGTTGTTTTTGCTCATACAGACAAGCTCTCAATCGACCCGAAAGGCCGTGTTCATACATTCTGCTGTGCCGTTCCGGGCGCATGGCACGTTATGGGCGTTACACAGGCCGCAGGTCTTTCTCTCAAATGGTTCCGTGATAACTTCTGTGATGCAGAGATGGCAGCTGCAAAAGGAATGAAAAAAGATCCTTACTATCTCATGGACAAACAGGCCGAAAATATCCCGATTGGGGCAGAGCGTCTTTTGTATCTTCCATATTTGATGGGCGAGCGTACTCCTCACCTTGACCCGAACTGCCGTGGAGCATTCATCGGCCTGTCTGCAATGCACACTCGTCAGCACATGTTGCGTGCTGTAATGGAAGGTGTTGTTTACAGCCAGCGTGATTCTGTTGAAGTCCTTCGTGGAATGGGCGTCAAAATCAATGACATGCTTGCTTGCGGTGGCGGCGGAACAAGTCCTTTATGGAGGCAGATGCTCGCAGATGTTTACGGTTGCCCTGTAAAAACTGTGGTAAGCAAAGAAGGTCCTGCTCTTGGTGTTGCAATTTTGGCCAGTGTCGGAACTGGAATCTATAAATCTGTTCAGGAAGCCTGCAAAGATGTAATCAAAACAAATCCTGCTCAGAATCCGATAGCGGCTAATTCTGCAGAATACGAGAAATTCTACAAGATGTATACCGAGCTTTATCCAGCCCTCAAAGAGAGTTATGCAAAATTGGCTAAAATCTAGCAAACGTTAAAACTGGAGGTACAAAAATGAAAATAAAAAGCATTTTTTCAAAATCGTTTGCCAAGTATGGAAAGGTTCTTACAGGTTATGATGTAAAGGACCTTCTCAAAAAACTTGACGACACCACAAAAAAGCCTGATAATGCTGTAATTTATGAGCCGGGCGATGCAGGATTGGAAAGCCTTCCAATTGCAAAAGAGCTGAGTGATAATGCTTACGGCGGAATGCCAATTCAGATTGGCTACTGCAACGGCAACAATACAAAGCTCAATTGTCTTGAATGGCACCGGGGCTCAGAACTTAATATTCCTTCGAACGACATGGTTCTTCTGCTTGCACCTCTTCAGTCTGTTAAAAAGGGAAAACTTGACACAGGTCTCGTTGAAGCATTCTATGTTCCAAAAGGAACTGTCGTACAGGTTTATGAAACAACTTTGCACTATGCACCATGTAATGCAGTTAAGAACGGCGAAGTTTCTAAAGAAGGTTTCCGTGTTGTAATCGTTCTTCCAAAAGACACGAACACAGAAAAGCCTGCAATTAAAGAAATTGATTTCGAAGATAAGCTTTTGTGGGCTCGCAACAAGTGGCTCATTGCTCATCCGGATTCAAGTGAAGCAAAACAGGGTGCTTTTGTCGGTCTGACTGGCAAAAACATTGACATAGCGAACAAATAAATTTTTATAAGAGGTATAAAAATGATTAACAACAAACCAAAAATCAAAATCGGTATCGTAGCTGTTAGCCGCGATTGTTTCCCGGAGTCACTTTCTGTAAACCGAAGAAAGGCTCTCATTGACGCTTACACAAAAAAGTACGGCGCAGACGAAATCTACGAATGCCCGATTTGTATCGTAGAAAGTGAAATTCACATGGTTCAGGCTTTGGAAGACATCAAAAAGGCTGGATGTAACGCTCTCTGTGTTTACCTCGGCAACTTCGGTCCGGAAATTTCTGAGACTTTGCTTGCTAAGCACTTCGAAGGTCCAAAGATGTTCTGTGCTGCTGCAGAAGAGACTTCTAAGAACGGCGGACTTATTCAGGGCCGTGGAGATGCTTATTGTGGTATGCTCAACGCTTCTTACAATCTCAAGCTCCGCAATATCAAGGCTTATATTCCAGAGTATCCGGTTGGAACAGCAGAGCAGTGTGCTGACATGATTCATGAGTTCGCACCAATCGCAAAGGCTGTTTATGCTTTGAACCACCTCAAGATTATTTCTTTCGGACCACGCCCTCTCAACTTCCTTGCTTGTAACGCACCAATCAAACAGCTTTACAACATCGGTGTTGAAATTGAAGAGAACTCAGAACTTGACTTGTTTGAGTCATTCAACAAGCACGCTGGTGACGCTCGTATTAAGGACGTCGTTGCTGATATGGAAAAAGAGCTTGGAAAAGGTAACAAAAAACCAGAAATCCTTGAAAAACTTGCTCAGTACGAAATTACTCTTCTTGACTGGATTGAAGCACACCGCGGATACCGTGAGTTCGTTGCAATTGCAGGTAAATGTTGGCCAGCATTCCAGACACAGTTCGGATTCGTTCCTTGCTATGTAAACAGCCGCCTTACAAAGATGGGTATTCCTGTTTCTTGCGAAGTTGATATTTACGGATGTCTCTCAGAGTTCATCGGTACAGTTGTTTCTGACGACACTGTTACATTGCTCGACATCAACAACACTGTTCCTCAGGACATCTACGACGAAGACATTAAAGGCAAGCACGGAACATACACAATCAAAGATACTTTCATGGGATTCCACTGCGGAAACACAGCTTCTACAAAACTTGCATTCTGCGAAATGAAGTATCAGTTGATTATGGCTCGCTCTCTTCCGCAGGAAGTTACAAACGGAACTTTGGAAGGAGATATCGCTCCGGGACCAATCACTTTCTACCGCTTGCAGTCAACGTCAGACAATATTCTTCGCGCATACATTGCACAGGGTGAAGTCCTTCCAGTCGCTACACGTTCATTCGGTGGCATCGGTATTTTCGCAATTCCAGAAATGGGCCGCTTCTACCGCCACGTACTCATCGAAAAAAACTTCCCACACCACGGTGCCGTTGCATTCGGTCACTTCGGTAAGGAACTTTACGAAGTATTCAAGTACATCGGTGTCGAAGTAGACGAAATTGGATACAATCAGCCGAAAGGCGTTTTGTATAAAGGCGAGAATCCATTCGCATAATCTATGTGTGAATAGGATTTCATCCTGAACTTTTCCTCCTTGTTTGCAATCTGTGTGAGCACTTTCTTCTAATCTAAGCTCATGCAGGTTGCTTTTTTATTTTTAAATTTTTCGATATAATTTCATTCAGGAAGGTAAAATATGGAAGATTATAAAAAAGAGTTCATAAATTTTATGGTTGAGTGCAACGTGCTCAAATTTGGTAGTTTCACGCTTAAAAGTGGCCGTCAGTCTCCGTTCTTCATGAACGCGGGAGCTTATGTAACAGGAAGTCAGCTCAAACGTCTCGGAGAATATTATGCAAAGGCAATTCACGACAACTTTGGCGATGACATCGATGTTTTCTTTGG
>CACZYY010000055.1 GCA_902785455.1 uncultured Spirochaetaceae bacterium | reverse complement strand
GAAGCCGCATGCTAGCATGCTACACGCGTTTTGTGCTTGTAACCATATACGTTTGCCGCTTTCGCGGCAGCACAAAACGAGTGTCTTCGTAAGCCGTTTTATTTCTTCGCGCCATTTTTAATATAAAATTAATTATAATGCGTTTGCCCTAATATGATTCAAATTGATTTATTTCAGAGAAAAATCCATCACAAAAATTAGAGTGAGTGCTTTTTGTCCTTTTGGCATCTTCTTGAACGGAGCAGATTTTTTAATTGCAGAATGACATGCCTCGTTGAGAATCTCATGTTCACATTTTTCAAGAATTTCTGTTTCTGAAAGGCTTCCGTCGGGATTTATGACAATGCGGGCGCGGACTTTTCCTTCAAGTCCTTTTGAGCGAGCAGAAAATGGATATGTTTTTTTGGATGCAATCCGGCCGAGAGCATAAGATTTGTAGCTTGCAAGGGCTTTTTTTTCAGAATCAGAAAGCGATGGCTCAGCGGATTCTGATATATTTTCCGTTGCATCAGCTTCTTCCGGGGTTTCAGAGGCTTCACTTTCAGCCGGCTCGTCTGACGGATTTTCCTGAGTCTCTTCGATTTTTTCTTCGACTTTTTGCTCTCTTGGAATCACGTTTTCTTTTGGCACGGTGAGTTTTTTTTCGATTTTCTGAACTGGAGCAACTTTCTTTCTTTTTTTGACAGTTACAATAGAGACTGTGTTTTCAGAACTGGACTCTGGCGCAGAAGTCAGGCCAGTGTAAAGATTCATGAAAGGGAGCACGAAAATCAAACTTATTAAAAATGATGTGCAAAAAGCAGAGCAAATCCAACGGCTTTTTCCGCAATTCAATTCAATTTTCAATCGTTTCATGTACAATTCCTATCCGGCTTATCCCGGCATTTTGGATTTTTGTGAGAATCTGAACGACGCGCTCAAAATCTACGGTGCGCTCACATTCAAGAGAAAGGGCAATGTTCGGATTTTCGGCGTACATCTTTGAAAGTGTCGGCTCAAGTTCTTCCAGCGTGATGATTTTTCCGTCAAGTTCCATTTGATTTACGTTTACGGCAAGGACTTTCGTAGAATCCTGCTCGTCGCTTTCCGTAGTTTCCTCGCTTCGTGGCAAATCAAGCGGGAGCGAGGCCTTTTTGAACTGAGTCGAAACCATAAAAAAAATCAGCAGAATAAAAATCACGTCAATCAGAGAAGTAATATTAACAGTCAATTCTTCTTCGTTATGTTTCAGAAATTCCAAATCCATCATAAATTTTTCCTTTCAGATTTTAATTTTCCGTTTTCCACTTTCAACTTTCCCCTTCCTCGTACAAACTCATGGCTAGAAGTCGTTTTTCGATGATTCTTTTGAAAGTGCGGTAACACAAAAGCGAAGGAATCGAGATAATCATTCCGAAAGCCGTAGTGAGCATGGCTTCCCAGATTCCGCCCGACAAATCCTGAATGTTCACGTTTGCTCCCGCCTGAGAAAGTTTTGAGAACGCGCCGATTAAGCCTGTGACCGTTCCCAAAAGACCGAGGGAAGGCGCGACCGAACTGATAAAATTCAAAAACCAAAGCCCGCGGTTCATCTCGTAGTACAAAATCGAACATTCAGCGTTGAATTTTTTCATTTTTTCCTTTTCATCAAGATTCTTGCATTCAGACATTTTTTTTCTGAGCCGTGCAAGAACATCATTTTTGCTTCCTTTTCGGCTTTGAAAAAAATAAATTGCGCGCTCAAGACACTGGCAGAAGCAGAAGCACAAGAGAGCCGCAAGCACCCAGTTTACAGGCCCTCCCAAATTGATGAATTGAATCAGTTTCATTTTTTAATACCTCTAATTTTCAACTTAATCGTCGTGATAACATGTTTTAGCGCAAGAACTGGATGGTAGCGAATCATTCTTGGGCCAGAAAAACGCATGACTTCGCGGATTTTTTGCCGTTCGTCAGGTTTGTAGCAATGGACGCGGCAGGCCGAGCAAAATGTCTTCGTCTCCATGAACGGACATCTTTCCATCCGCTCGCGAACATAATCCGTAAGGCGTTTGCATTCAGCGCAGAGACTTTCGGGATTTTTGAGCGCGAGAGGATTTTTGTGCTTTCCCTTGCAGTAAAGCTGAATCATAAAAAGCACCGTCCGCCATTCCTGCTCACGCTTTTCTTTGATTGTCATTTTCATGCGGGGGAAGTCACTCCCTAGGGAGCCGGTCGCGATAGCGAACAAACTCACGAGGTGAGTTTGTAGGCGAGTCTCGGTGAAGGCTGTGCCTGAACCGCGCGCCGCCTACCCCCTCTGCGGGCTCAGACGCCGCCCGCAACGCCTGCTTTTCACCTGCCTTAATGGTTTTGATTCTCGTGAAAAAATATAAATATTTCAAAATCAAAAGAACGATGATTGAGATTCGGCCGATTCTTGTTCCTGTGGTGTCCTTGTGGCTCATCCCAAAGAATGCAAGAGCGAGCATGAGAGTTGCCGGCAAAAGAATGCAGAATTTTGTTTTCAAAGATTTGTAGCGAAGCTTTCAAGATGATTTTAGTAGAGCTTGGTTGATTTGAACCATGCATCCAGCCGCTCAGAGCCTTTTGCAAAACAGAATGCCGCAAGAAGCAAAAAAGGCGTTGTGGGCAACAGGGGCAGGGGAACGCCGATTGCGCCCAGGGCTAGTGCAATAAATCCAAGTGCAATCCAAAAAGGTTTTGTAATTTTCATTTCTAATTCCTATTTTTTAACATTTTCTTCCGTTTTCGATTTTATGTATTTCGTCGCAGATTTCAAGAGTTGAATCGCGGTGCGAGACCAGCACGACCGTTTTTTCCTGGGCTTCCGCCTTTACCGATTCCAGAATAATTTTTTCGTTGAAGGAATCAAGGTTGCTTGTCGGTTCGTCCAGAAGAAGAAAGTCGCTCCCGTGCAGGAAACTTCTGGCAAGTCCAAGCCGCTGTCTCTCTCCGCCCGAAAAATTTTCCCCTAGTTCAGAAACCTTCGTTTCGTAGCCCTTCGGGAGGCTTTGAATAAAATCATGCACCGAAGCTTTTTTGCAGGCGGCTACAATCTCGTCGTGGCTGGCATCCAGTTTTGCGATTCGGATATTGTTTTCAATCGTGTCGTGGAAAAGCATTGTCTCCTGAGTAACATAGCTTTCGGTTTTCCGTAAATCAGTCGTGTTGATTTTTTGAATCGCCTTTCCGCTGATTTTAATGCTTCCAGAATCTGCATCCCAGAAACGCATAAGGAGTTTCAAAAGCGTTGATTTCCCGGAACCGCTTTTCCCCTGAATACCGATGATGCGGTTCTTTGGGGAAGAAAGTGAAATGGCTGAGAGAATTTGATTGTCACACGGATTCGAGATTCCTACGGAATCTCCATTTTGGGATTTTTCTATTTGGTTGAAAGATTCGCTTGCATCAGTATAACTAAAACTCACATTCTCACATTCAGCTCCTGTGAAGTCCGTGATTTTTTCGCCATTTTTCACGGCCTGCACAATCGGCTTTTCGTCGAGAAGGGCAAGAACGCGGTTTCCGGCGGCGACAGTCTGAGACAGTGAAGAGCCGAGCCTGGCCACAGCAATCACTGGCCCAAAGGAACTGAAAAGGGCTGCGACAGAAATCACAGTGGCGTTGAAAGTGACAATCTGCTTCTGATACAAAAAAATCGCAGCAAAAAGCATGAGAATGTCGCAGAAAAAGACCGAAACTTCAATCAGAGCGGCTGTCAAGCCTTCGTTTGCGGTCATTTTTTTCTGAACGTCAGAAAGTTCTTCGCTTTTTCGTTTTATCATTGAAAGCCGTTTTTCGCCTGTTCCAAACAAAATCGTCTGGGAAAGTCCGCGAAGACAGTCGAGAAGGAAAGCGTTCATTTGGGAAAATCTTTCGCGGTTTTCCTGACCAGCTTTTATCGAAAAATGTTGTACAAACGACGGAACGAAAATCCCGACAAGAACGAACGAAAGAAATGCGATCAGAGCAAGCAGCCAGTGAAATTGCCACAAAAACACGATTACTCCGACACTTACAAGAAGAGCTATGCAGACTGGCGAAATCGTATGCGCGTAAAAAAGTTCCAGAAGCTCGATGTCGCCAGTGAGAAGCGAAATCAGGCTTCCTTTTTGTTTTCCGTCAAGGCGGGCCGGCCCAAGGAAGCGGAGTTTTTCAAAGACAAGGGAGCGGATTCGGGCAAGAAGCGTGAAAGCGATAAAATGATTGCAATATTGCTCCGCATAATGAAGCACTCCACGCAAAATTCCTGCAGAAATTAGAAATTTGAGCGGAAAAGAGCGAGTAAGGGCTTCAATCCCGAGAACAGGAATTGAAATCGCACAGAAAAAGCCCGCCGTGCCCAAAATGACGGCAAGTGTCATCACAGGGAAGAGGGGCAGAATCAGGCGGGAAAGCCTTAAAAGTGTTTTCATAAAGCGGCTCCTGATGTCATTTCGACAGGCTCAATGAGCGTGCCATTTTCGAATTCAAAAATTTTATCTGCACCCAAAGAATTTTCTTTCCGGTGGCTGATCATAATCAGTGTTTTTTGACCTTTGAGCGAGTGAATCAGATTTAAGATCGCGCACTCACTCTCCATATCGATGTTGCTGGTGGCTTCGTCAAAAATCATGACAGGGCTGTCGTGCAAAAGCGCGCGGGCAATTGAAAGCCGCTGTTTTTGTCCTCCGGAAAGGTTTGAGCCGCCCTCGCGAAGAAGCATTTCAAGTCCGCCGTTTTCACGAACAAAATCTGAAAGATTTACTTTTTCAAGCGATTCCCAAAGCCGTTTGTCTGTTGCACTCGGTTTTCCTTCCAGAAGACAGTCTCGTACAGTTCCTGCAAAAATCCAGTCGCGGTGGGAAATATAAGTCACGAAAGAATGGAGTTCTTTTTTGGAAATGTTCTTGATTTCCATTCCGGAAATTTTTGCGCTCCCCGAATAAGAGCCGTAAATGCCCGAAAGAATTTTTGCCAGAGTCGATTTCCCTGAGCCGCTTTTTCCTACAAATGCAACGAAACTTCCGGCGTCAATTGAAAGCGAGCATTTTTTAAGGGCTACACGCTCACCGAAAGAGACGGAAAGATTTTCAGCAGAGAAAAGAGGATTGCCACACCAAACGCCTTCGTTGTTGCGGTTGCTTAGATTCGAGATTCCTACGGAATCTCCTTTTGCTAACGCAAAATCTTTATTTAAAGAGGCGGCGTTAGCCGACTCGAATCTGTGTGACAAATTCACAGCTGTAGAATCAAGCAATTCAAAAATATTTTTGCTTGCGGTCACTCCGTTCATCGCAACGTGAAAAGCAGAGCCAAGCCGGCGGAGGGGGATGAAAAAATCCGCAGAAAGAAGAATACAGGCAAAGGCAGAGAAAAAATCCATGCTTCCCGCATAAAAAGAAGAAAGAGCCATGCAGATTCCCAGAGCCGCTCCTCCGTAAGCTACCACGTCCATGATTATTATTGAGTTGAGCTGCATGGAAAGCACTTTCATCGTAACCCGGCGGAAAGTTTCGGCTTCACGGGCCATTTGTGCCGCTTTGAAACCGTCAGTCTCGTATATTTGCAAAGTCGTAAGACCTTCAAGATTCTCAAGAAAGTTGTCGGCAAGAGAGCCATACTGTGCCCAATATTTGCCCAGAATTTTTTTGGCGATTCCCTGAACGAGTGCCATCGAAAGTGGAATGAGGGGAACACAGCCAAGCAAGACCAGTGCCATTTTCAAATTGAAGAACGCGATTACACAAAAAGTAAAAAGAGCCGCAATCATAGCGTAATAAAACTGCGGTAAAAATGCAGAGAACCATGTTTCAATCTGCTCAACTCCCTCGGTCGCCGTTTGGATAATTTTTGCGGTTGAGGAAGATTCCTGATAATCCGTGCCCAGTGAAAGAAGTTTTTCGTAAATGAGTGTGCGGAGCTTGATTTTGACTTTTGATGACGCAAGAAAAGATGTGCGGGAAGAAAGCAGATTAGCCACAACGCTCAAAAGAAGACAGAAAATTATTATTAATATAGAAGAAAGTTGCCAGTTTTTGTTTTTTAAGACAGCCGCCACGGAGAAAATAAAAGCCGTGCCTGCCAGAAGAGAGCAGAAACGCAGCAAAACCGTGAGAAAAACATATTTTTTTGACTCAGGAACAAGGTTCACGAGCCGTTTGTCTATCATCATTTTTAAATATCTCAGAAAAATCAAATGAAAAGGCAGCTCAGTCTATGCTGAACCGTCTTTCCGTGTTAAAATTTTAATACTTACTTGCTTTTTGTAAGATTTGCAGTTCCGCCCATAGCGGCCATAGCAGGCATTGTGATTACGGCAGTTCCGTCATTGTTGAAAGCGATGTAATCAGAAGATGCAGTGGTGTAGTTTTCAGCAGACAAGTTACCTTTTTTGGTGTTTGTGCTGTCACTCTGAGCAGCCTGAACTGTTTTTCCGTCTGAATCTTTGAGCCAGAGAACTTTTGTGTATTTACCGTAACGCTCGCCAAGATTTACTGAGTCTTTTGCTACTGTGATTGAGAGCGGTGTGGTTGTTTCTTTTCCGCCCATTGTGACTGTCATGCTGCCTGTGTATGTTCCGTAGTAAACTGAGTTCCAGTCGATTGTGAGTTTTCCGACATACGGAGTCGCTGTATTTGGCTGTCCAGATGAGCCAGAACCGCTTCCGTCACAGAACTGAACGCCCATTACATTAGAGTTGACGTAAACCCAGAGATTGTATTCAGACTTTTCTTTTGAAACAGGGAAAGTCATTGAAGTTACATAGTTGACGTTTTCCAGTATACGATTTCCTTCTGCATCCAGACCTGTATTTGCCTGGGCAGTATCTGTATCACTGACTGTGTATTCTGCATCGAGTTTTTCGCCTTTCTCGTTGTAATAGCCGGGTTTTGAATTTCTCGGGTCGATGAATGCGTCAAAATTAATGCCGTAAATATTTCCAGTTCCTTTTCCGAGGCTCAGAACGACCTTGCATGTTCCATCTGCATATTCAACAATCTTTGCGCTTTTATAAACAGGCTTTCCGAATTCCTGGCCACCCATTGCAGTTATAAAGCAGCTCAAATTTGCATCGATACTGTATTCGGCAATTGTTTTAACATCAGGCTGTTTATCATTTTCGTCATCATCGTTTGAGCAAGAGACGAAACCAAAGCTGAGCGCACATAGTGCTGAAAGAATTAAAAATGACTTTTTTAACATAAAAAATCCTTTTGGGGAGAAAATCCCGCTTTTTTCTATCAGGCAAAGTCATACGACCCGCCCGCATAAACCAGGAAAATCCGAAAATGGAAAATCCGGCCTATAACCTAGTTTGATGTGAAGATTTCTGTAATCGGGAAGGGCATTTTCCCGGGAGCATAAGAAACCCTGAGCGTAAGGACTCCGTTTTCAAGCTTTCCGCTTACCGTCAGATTTGTCAGAGTCTTTTCGTCAATAACCAAATCAGAACTTTTTGCTCGATACAGATACAAAACATTGCCGTCAGTTTTTACGCTCACATCCGGAATGTCATAGCCATCTATAGTCATTTGTTCTGTGTACGAAAATGTGTGCATGGTGATTTTAACTGTGTTGTTTTCTGTCGCGGTGATTTTAATTTCTGGAGTCACAGGAGTTCCGTCAGCTGCTTTTCCCGCATTTCCTTTTCCTTTCTGAATGATATTTCCTGGATTTCCCACCATGTAGACAAAAGTTCCAGCGTAAGAATTTGCACCCGTCCAGTTTGAAGCCGTGGCTGTATCTGGAATTTTGATTTCTACGTCTTCAATATCTGATTCAAAATTGATTTCTGGTGGTGTTGTATTTTTCCCTTTAGCAGCCTGTTTTTTCATTGAAACTCTGGTGTTCGTCATGCACGAAATGCCAGTCAAATCATCGCCTGTAAGCAGAATTACTATTTCGTCAGAAGAATTTATTCCAAGCTGAACGACCATTGAAGCCTTTGAAGAATCCTTTGATTTGCAGTAGGAAACGTTTTCCGCGCTGTACCAGTAAAGCGTATAATTAGCCGTGCTGTTTTTGACGCCATAGTAGTAGAACTGATTGTTGTTCATTCCGTTCACGCTCATGTTCCAGTCACACCTTTCATCATTGTAAATCAAAAGAGAAGGAATCAGCGTAGAACCGCTTGAAGCCGTGATGTTTCCGTAGTAAGTGTATCCGTAAAGTTCAGAAATATCGTAATCTGTTGCGTCGGTTTCATCGTCATCAGAACATGACCAAAAGCAAAGTGATGCAAGGAGGACGAGCAGCGACAGAAATAATTCCTTCCACATTTTAGCAACATGATTTTTTGTAATAGTTTTATTCATTTTTTAACTCCAAAGTTATTACGAAAGATATACTGACAAAGTTGGCTGAGCGTAGTCGAAGCCAGCTCATTGTCATACAAGAACTGGTCATTTCGACTTCGCTCAATGACCGTTTTCAATTCTCAATTCTCAATTCTCAATTCTCAATTCTCAATTTCACTCCCAGCCTGAGCGTCACGCCTTCTTCAAGTCCATAATATTTTTCCTGATTCTCACCGTTCGTTCCTTTTTTGAAGTGCATGTTATTCAGAATATTGTCCGCGCCAAAATACACTTCCAGTTTTTCATCCCAGAATTTTTTTGAAAGGGAAGCATTGAGCATGAGGTAATCTGGGGTGTAATAATTTGTCCCTGAACTCAGAAGCTGCTTTGAATTCCACTGGGCATTCGCGGAAAAAGAAGTTTCAAGTACAGGAATCAAATATTCCACGCTCACCGTGATTCTGTGCCGTACACGCAAAGCCAGATCCTGCCATTCCTCCTCATTCTTGTCGAAAGATTTTGCCTGCGTGAGGGCATAGCCCGCTTTTCCTTTAAAACGGTCTAGTTCCGTACAGATTGAAAATTCGCCGCCGTAAGTGATTGCCTTGTCCACGTTCTGATATTCGCGAATCTGTGGGGAAGAGGCGGCGTCAATCACAACGCTGTCAATGAGGTCGATGATGTAATTAAAATAACCGCCAAGACTGAATTTGAAGTAATTTGCTACATTTTTTTCGATTTCAGCATTGATACTGTGCGACTTTTCACTTTTCAAATCCGGGTTTCCGTAGAGAATGAAATTTCCTGCTCCCGGCGCATAGCTGTGGCGGAAAATCCAGTGTTTTTCTTTGAGAGAAGGCATTTTGTAGCCCATTCCGTAACAAAGACGAAGTGCCGTGTATTCATCTGGCGTGTATTTAATGGCAAGTTTTGGAGTCGCCATAAAGCTCACGCTGCTTCCCTGAATTTCCGGCGAGTAGTCAACTCGGAATCCCGGAACGAGCGAAATTTTTTCGTCAAAAAAAGAAATTGTGTCCTGAGCAAAAAAAGCTGTTTCAAGGGCATATTTTCTTTCATCAAAAGAAGAGCCGTCGATTGATTCCAAATCCGCGTTCAAACCAAAAATCAATTCGTTTGATTCATTCAGATTCCAGTGAGCACGAATATCGCTTTCCCAGTCACAGGAATTTGAGTCCGTGCTTGAAGATGAAGAATAAACTCCCGCCTTAACATCGTAACCCGTCTTCATGTAATAGAATTTCCCGGCAGAAAATCCATCGAGGTAAAAATTGTCGCCGAAAATGTATTTTGCGTTCAGACCGCCCTCGCCGCGAAGGAAACGATAATCCATCTGAGCACCTTTGTCATAACCTGTTTTTGTGAAATTGCTTTTCTGATCGGAATCTGCATAAAGACCATAAAGAGCGATATTTCCCCAGTCATCTTTCCATGTGAGCGTGTCGCGTGCAAATCCAAGAATTTTCTGCGTGTTCTCAAAGTAAGTGATTTTCCCTGCAAGAGCGTCGAAGGTTGTTTTTTCTTTTCCAGGGATATAATTGAGGCAAGCTGCGAGGGAATTTGATAAGTTTTTCCCTCCCGCAAAAAGAGTTCCTGCCAGATAATTTTTCCAGTTCGAGATTGCGGGAGAATAACCTAGTTCTTCTGTGAGACTTCCTGAAATTTTCAAGCCATCATCGGATTCAGCATTTTCCGAAGTTTTCTTTGTGATTATGTTGATTGAGCCGCCCATTGATTCGCTTCCGTAGAGAACAGAATCAGCGCCTTTCGTGACTTCAATTTTTTCGATATTCTCTACAGGAATTTGAAAAATCGGTGTGCTGCCCTGAAAATCCGAAGAAACCGTAACGCCGTCTATCATGATTTTCACGTAGCCGTTTCCCAGCCCCTGCATTGTCACGCTCTCATTCGCGTTTCCGGCACTAGCATTGCTCACTGTGATTTCTGGAAGATTTTTGAGCGCGTCGCCGACAGTTTTTGCGCCTGATTTTTGAATTTCTTCTTCGGAAACAATTGATTTTTTCTCAACAGACTCACTGATTTCCTGATCCAGTTTTTGTGCAGAAACTTCAATGACGGCATCGTCTTCTAACACTGTCTGGGAGTGGCCATAAACGACAGAAAACAAAGAAAAAAGTGCAAAAGAAAATAAAACTTTATTTTTAAATAACGCGGAGCACAACATTAGAAAATCCTAATCAGTGTTATTCAGACCTAACATTTATAAATTATGTGTAACATAATATAAATTTCAAAAATTTTGTCAACAATCTTTGAAATTTTTCGCAAGCCGTTTTCACGACTGGGAACCCCTGACTGGGAGCAACAGGGCTTCCGCGCATTATAATTGATTTTATATTTAAAATGGCGCAAAGGAGCGAAACGGCTTACGGAAACACTCGTTTTGTGCTGCCGCGGGAGCGGCAAACGTATATAGTTACAAGCACAAAACGCGTGTAGCATGCTAGCATGCGGTTCCGATAAGCCGTTTTCACGACTGGGAGCCATTTTGTCATTGTAAATATCATTCTATTGCCATATAATTTATTTATGGCAGAAAACACTTTGCAAAAAATACACGAAATTGCGACCGCCGAATTTTTGGAAAAGGGGTTCCGCGGGGCATCTCTTCGCGAGATTGTTAAAAAAGCCGGCGTCACGACAGGTGCATTTTACGGCTATTACAAAAGCAAAGAAGAGCTTTTTTCGGCACTTGTAAAACCTCATTCAGATTATGTCCTGAATTATTTTAATGGTCTGGTTGCAAAATTCATGGAAATTCCCAAAAGTGAGTGGGCAAAAAATATGGATGCCTATTCAAAAGAAGGAATGGTTCATATTTTCGAATATGCATGGAAGCACAAAGACGCTTTCCGCCTGATTTTAACCGCCAGCGAAGGTACAGAATTTGAAAATTTCATTCATAAAATCGTCGAAGTTGAGATTGAAATTACGCATATTTTTTACAATGAAATAGAAAAGCAAGGGTACACTCCATTTGCATTTGATCCCACGCTGGAACACACAATTATTTCCGGACAATTTTCCGCATTGTTTGAGCTTATAATTCACGACATCACGTTTGAAACCGGCAGAAAATGCGCGGAAGCACTTCACGATTTTTACGAAGCCGGCTGGGCAAGCGTATTGAAGCTCGATTAAACCAATCCGTTGAATTTTGTTGACCGTTTTTCCTTTAAATGATATAACATCGTTATTCTATATAGCGTTGTTATGTGACATCGTTATATTTTTTAATCGAGGTTAAATTATGGCATTTTCTAACAAATGGGTTGCTTTTGGTGTTGGCGTTGCGGCAGGTGTTGCTGCTGTTGCATTGGTTAAAAATCCAGCTTTCAAAAAGGCTTGTGCGGCCGTAGTCGGAAAGGGCTTGCAGCTCAAAGATGATGCATGTGCTTTTGCTGAGTCTGTAAAAGAAGACGCACAGGACATCGTTGCCGAAGCAAAATACAACAATTCAAAAAAAGCCGAAGAAGCAAAGGCATAAAAAACGCGGCGGAGCAAAGCTGATCTCAAAAATAGGAACTGAGATTTTCACTCCGCCCAATGAACGTTTACACGAGGCAAAATCTTGACCGTCACAATTCATCATGCTCTGCCTGGCCGAATCCGCATTCACTACGATTTGCACGAAATCACTCCCAGGCAGGCAATTCTCGCACAGAGCCTTATCGCCGTTCAGGAAGGCATTACAGACATTTCCGTCAACACGAACATCGGCTCTTATCTGATTCTGTTTGATTCTTCAATTATATCGCAGTCCCAAATCGAAAATCTATTTAAGGCTCTCGGCTCAAAATATCTCGATGACGAAAAATTGCTTGAAGCCGTCGCCCAGATTCCGATTACAGAAAGCATAATGAGTATCTTTATCAGCACGATGATAAATCATTTTGCTAAAAAACTGCTCCCGCTTCCGCTCAGGCGTCTTTTGCTCTTTACGAACATCGTTCCGCGAGTTGGTTCTGCTTTGGGAATGTGCTTCAGGCACGGAAAGATTTTCAGCACGCAGATGCTCGATGCGGCAGCACTCACAACAGCGGCTTTCACCGGTAACACGAACACGGCAAGTTCAATTTCAATGCTTCTCACTCTGGGCGAAGAAATTGAGGAAGTCACAAAACGGGTTTCTTACGGAAACCTTGCCCACAAGCTTTTGATTTCCGACGAGCCTGTTCATATTCTGGTGGATGGTCAGGAAAAAACAATTCCGTGCGAGGCTCTCAAAAAGGATGATCTGGTTATTGTTCGCGAAGGAAGCATGATTCCGTGTGACGGAACGGTAGAAAAAGGCGAGGGCATGGTAAATCAGGCCAGCATCACGGGCGAAAGTCTTCCTGTCGAAAAAAAGACGGGAAGCGGAGTCTTTGCGGGCACGATTTTGAGCGAAGGCGAGCTTATAATCCGAACGCGTTCAACAGGCCGTGACACAAAGGTTCAGAACATCATTCAGATGATAGACAATTCCCAGAACCTCAAGGCAAATGTCCAGCGCCGCTCAGAAAATCTTGCGGAGAAAATCGTTCCCCTCAATTTTGCGCTGGCGGGCCTTACCTGGCTTTTCACGAGAAATCTCACAAAAACCATGTCAACTTTGATGGTCGATTATTCGTGTGCGATGAAACTTGCCGCCCCGATTGCAGTTCTTTCTGCTATGAAAGAAGCGGCAGGCCTGGGAATCAGCGTGAAGGGTGGAAAGTATCTTGAAGAAGCTGCCGAAGCCACAACGATTATCTTCGATAAGACCGGCACTCTTACTTACGCAAATCCGAAAGTCGAAAAAATCTACACGATGAAAGATTACGGCGAGGATTTTGTTTTGCAGACAGCGGCATGTCTTGAAGAGCATTTTCCGCATCCGCTTGGGCGGGCTGTGGTCGCTTTTGCCGAAGAAAAAGGACTTTTCCATCCTGAAAATCACACGAAGGTCGAATACATCGTGGCGCACGGAATCGCATCAACTCTGGACGGCAAAAAAGTGCGGATTGGAAGCGCGCATTTTATCTTTGATGACGAAAAAATTCCCTTTGATGAAAAAGTGCACGAAATTCAGTCTGAATCCGCAAAAACTGGTCAGTCGCTTTTGTATCTTTCTTACGACGGAGAACTTGCGGGCGTGCTTTCAATCGGCGACCCTGTGCGCCCCGAAGCGAGGGAAGTCATTCAGAATCTCAAAAAAACTGGAATCCGCCGCTGCGTGATGATTACAGGGGACACCGAAGGTGCGGCCAAAAAAATCGCCGAGAGTGCAGGCCTTGACGGCTGGTATTCACAGGCTCTGCCCGAAGATAAAGTCAGCCTGATAGAAAAGGAAAAGAAAAACGGCAAAGTGATTATGCTTGGAGACGGAATCAACGATGCTCCGGCTCTTTCTGCGGCTGATGTGGGAATCGCAATCGAAGGAAGTTCGTCAATCGCAAGCGACACCGCGGACATCGTTCTGAGTGAAGGCGGCCTTAACAATGTGGCTACAACGCGAGTTCTCTCTCAGGGCCTGATTCAAAAAATCAACCAGAACAATGCCTTTATAATAGAAGTAAATTCTGCTTTGCTTCTGCTCGGAGTGTTCGGGTTGATTTCGCCACAGCTTGCCGCAATCCTTCACAATTCGGTCACAGTTGGAATCAGCGTAAAGGCAATGGAGAACATTCTATGATTACAAGTTTTTTTCCGGGCCGTGTCCGGCTTAGGGCTCCGATTTTCAAAGAAAGTGATTTAGTAGAAAAAGCCCGCGCAATTCTCTCAAAATCTGACGCGGTTAAAAATATCGAGACAAATCCTGTGACCGGGAGCGTTTTAATCGAATACAATCCCGCCAAAGTTCCCATGGAAAAACTGTTGCCCATGCAGGATTTTTTTGCAAATCTTGCAAAAGAAGCTCAGCATTTTGACGGAAAAGCCGAAAGCAGGGAAAAGATTTCCCAAATGCTTTCGGCCTTAGAAGGAATTTTTTAGCTTGCAGCTAATAAATTTTTAGCTTGCGGCCAGTTTTTTTACTTCTTCGAGTGCGGCGTCATCCGGTGAAAGCTGTGCTTTTACTGCTCCCACGAGATTTGCTCCGGCCGCAGTCACACGGTCACTCCAGTCGCTGAGCCATTGTCCTTCTCCCCAGTCATAAGAGCCGAACAATCCGACTTTTTTGCCGCTCAACTGACTTTCAATTCCAGAGAAAAAATTTTCCATGGAATCTTCAAGCTGTTCGGCTCCCATTGCAGGGCTGCCCAAAAGAATCAAGTCTGCTGCCAGAGTCTCGTCTGGATTTGCGTTGTCAGCAGTTGTAAGATTTACTTCACGACCAGCTGATTTTGCACCTTCTGCCGCTGCATTTGCAAGCTGCTCGGTATTTCCTGTCGTTGTTGCGTAAACAATAGCTACTTTCATTTTATGCCTCCTGTTTTGCATTTTTTGAAGTTTTATATTTTTTTGCCGCGAGAGGAACAGAAAGTCCGCTCGACAACAATTTCATACAAGTTTCTGTGCAGGATTTGTAAAGATTCATCCTGCGAATTGCGCTTTCTTTGTCACCGTACACTTTCCAAAATCCCAGGTATTTGAATCTCTCGGCTCCATAAGTTTCAAAACCAATTACGTCTTCAAGAGGGTAGCCCAAAAAAAGCCCGACCTCATGAGGAAATGCTTCTGAATATGCAAGCCTGTGCAAAAGCTCTGCAAGAACAGCCCCGAATCCTTTTTGAACAGGGTAGCCTTTTAATAGAAGATAATTGCGATTTTCTTGCTTTTCGCAAACTTTCTCCAGAAGATTTTTGTCGTAAACGAAGAAAAGAAATCGACCGTCGGATTTTTTGAGCGGAACAAAATATTTTTTATCTTTTGAAAAAACAGGTTGCCATTCGTGAAGTTTTTTTTCGCCGTCTGAATAGATTTTTCCGTTCATTGAAAAAAGACAGGCCGGTTTTATTCCGCAGAGGGCCGGTGCACCGCAATGAATAATTGTCTCATCGAAACCCATTTTTAACTCCACAAAAAAAAGGCGGGGCAAAGCAAGAAAATGTCAAAAGCGCTTTGCTCCGCCAAGAGGTACTAAAAATAGTTAGGTATAACTAACTTACATTTGTTACTATAAGCTAATTATGATTTTATGTCAACAACTATTCTAAGAAAAAGATAAGTTTTTAAGTGAGGCGATATAAAATTCTGCGTAGCGGGACAAAACCACGCCTTTTCTGGTGATAATTCCAACTGTCATACGGTCATTCACTGCGAGCGGTCTTGAAATAATTTCTTTACCGTTCAGCTCGTGGCTTATGATTCCAGAACAAATCGTGTATCCGTCAAGACCAATCAGCAGATTAAAAAGCGTTGCCCTGTCCCGTACCTTGATATTCTTTGGGCAGTCAAAATCAATTTCTGTAAGAGGTTCTTCGGAAAAATAGAATGAGTTAAAATCTCCCTGCTCGTAAGTCAAATATGGAAAAGGAGCAAGGTCGGAAATTGAAATCTCAGATTTTGCGGCGAGCGGATTTTTTGTGGAAATAAAAACATGAAGCGGAGTGGTAAAAAGCACCTCGAATTGCAGGTTGTTCTTTTTTATCAGTTTTAAAATGACATCTTTGTTTCGCTTTGAAGTGTACAAAACCCCGATTTCACTTTTTAAGTGCGCGACATCTTCAATAATCTCATGCGTCTGTGTTTCGCGGAGCGTAAAATCATATTCTGCCCCGCCGAATTTTTTGATTACTTCGACGAAAGCATTTACCGCAAAAGAATAATGCTGACAGCTTACAGAAAAAATTGAACTGCCGCCGTTTCCGCCCTTGAATCTGTCTTCAAGCATCGCGGCCTGTTCCAAAATCTGCCGTGCATACGACAAAAATTCATTTCCTTCATTTGTGACTGTAACGCCTTTGTTCGAGCGTGAAAAAATCGTAACGCCCATCTCATTTTCAAGCTCCCGGATTGCGGCTGTAAGGCTTGGCTGAGAAATAAAAACCCGGTGCGAAGCTTCGGTGATATTCTGGCAATCCGCCACTGCGACGACATATTTTAATTGCTGCAAAGTCATATTCTGATGATAGCAAAAAGAAAGCATTTTTACCATAGTTTAAAACTATCGACAGTGCAATAAAAATAGTATTTCCCATTAGTTTTACAAAAACATATAATTTTCAAAACAACATAGCAATGGAGTAGGTGATTAATATGGCACTAAAAACATCTGTAATCGGATTCCCAAGAATCGGAAAAAATCGTGAGCTTAAATTTGCAGGCGAAAAATTCTTCAAAGGTGAAATAAAATCAGAAGAACTTGAAAAAACAGCGGCCGAGATTCGCGCTTATGGCTGGAAAAAGCAGGCTGAGGCAGGAATTTCCTTCATTCCCTCGAATGATTTTTCTTTTTATGACAACATGCTTGATACGGCTTTTCTTTTTGGGGCGATTCCGTCTCGTTACAAAGCCCTTTCTCTTTCTCCGCTGGAAACTTATTTTGCGGTTTCTCATGGTTATCAGGGAAGGGCCGGAGATGTAAAAGCCCTTCCGATGAAAAAATGGTTCAACACAAACTATCATTACATTGTGCCAGAACTTTCTGATGATACAAAAATTGAACTTTCCGCACAGAATAAGCCGCTTTCTGAATACAAAGAAGCAAAATCCCTCGGAATCCAGACAGTGCCTTCGGTTATTGGCGCATATACTTTCCTCAGTCTGGCCACATACACTGGCACCAAAAAGGCCGAAGATTTTTCGGAAGACGCAGTGAATGCTTTGGCAGCCCTCGCAAAGTCACTTTATGATGCGGGCGCAGAATGGATCAGCTTTGCGGAAGCAGCCCTTGTGCTCGACGTTTCGGATTCGCAAAAATTACTTTTCACTTCAATTTACAAAAAACTTCTTGCAAAAATCCATGAGCAGACAAAAATCAAAGTCGCGCTCCAGACATATTTCGGCGATGTCCGGGATGTCTACAAAGAAATCTGCTCGCTTGGTTTTGACGCAATCGGTCTCGATTTTGTGGAAGGTAAAAAAACTCTTGAACTTGTTCAGTCTGGTTTTCCAGAAAACACGCTTATTCTTGCAGGCCTAGTGAACGGAAAAAACATCTGGCGGACAAATTACGAAAATAAAATCAAAATTCTGGAAGAACTTAAAAAGCATGTTCCAGAAGAAAATATCGTGATTTCAAGCTCATGCTCTCTCCTTCACGTGCCGTACACAACTCAGTCCGAAGAAAAACTCAATTGCGACATCAAAAAACACTTTGCCTTTGCCGAAGAAAAACTTGCGGAACTTCATGATTTTGCCGTCGGAGACACAAAGGCATTTGCCGAAAATAAAAAACTTTTTGCAATCGAGCGCGTGTTCAAGACTCCGGGTGTGCAGAAAGCACTTTCCGAGCTTAAAGAGCAGGATTTTGTCAGAAAACCAGATTTCGAAGAGCGTGAAAAAATCCAGCACGAAACTTTCAGATTGCCGCTTTTCCCCACCACAACAATCGGTTCGTTCCCGCAGACAAAAGAAGTCCGGGCAAATCGTGCCGCATACAAAAAAGGAACGATTACAAAAGAGCAGTACGTAGCTTTTAATCATAAAAAAATCGCCGAATGTATTGCTTTGCAAGAAAAACTCGGGCTGGACGTGCTTGTTCATGGAGAATTTGAGCGCAACGACATGGTTGAATATTTTGGAAGCCAGCTTTACGGTTATATCTTCACGCAGAATGCCTGGGTTCAAAGTTATGGAACGCGATGTGTTAAGCCGCCGATTATCTGGGGCGATGTCAGCCGCCGTGAGTCGATGACTGTGGAATGGTCAGTGTTTGCACAAAAACAGACGAAGAAAATCGTAAAAGGAATGTTGACCGGCCCTGTCACAATCTTGAACTGGTCTTTTCCGCGCGAGGACATCAGCTTAAAGGAACAGGCCCAGCAGATTGCGCTTGCGATTCGCGAGGAAGTCCTTGATTTGGAAAAGAACGGAATAAAAATCATCCAGATTGACGAAGCCGCTCTCCGAGAAAAACTTCCGCTCCGCCGCTCGGACTGGCACACAGAATATTTGGACTGGGCGATTCCTGCATTCCGGCTTGTTCATGCAAAAGTAAAGCCTGAGACGCAAATCCACACGCACATGTGCTACAGTGAATTCAACGACATTATCCGTGATATTGATGCGATGGATGCGGATGTAATCACGTTCGAGGCGAGCAGGGGAGACCTTAAAATCCTCGATGCGCTGAAAGAAGCAAATTTCCGTACAGAAGTTGGACCGGGCGTGTACGACATTCATTCAGCGCGGGTGCCGTCTGTTGAGGAAATCCGAACCGCCCTTGAAAAAATGCTCGAAAAAGTGCAAAAAGAAAAACTGTGGGTAAATCCAGATTGCGGACTAAAAACTCGCGGTGACGAAGAAACCGAAAAAAGCCTCGCGAATCTCGTTGAAGCCGCAAAACAGTTACGCTAGAACTCAAAGCTAGAACCAGGGCCTTCGCATTATAAAATGTTTGCTGCTAAAAATGGCTTCCGGTCGTGAAAACGGCTTATCGGAAACGCATGCTAGCATGCTACACGCGTTTTGTGCTTGAAACTATATGCGTTTGCCGCTCACGCGGCAGCACAAAACGA
>CACZYY010000054.1 GCA_902785455.1 uncultured Spirochaetaceae bacterium | reverse complement strand
ATGCTCGGCTCAGGCAAACCTTCTCAAAGAAATCAGCGCGCTTTCGGATAAACTCGACAGCGAAGCTCAGAAGCTTGAAAAACTTCACAATGAAGCAGTTGAAATCGCAGACGTGCCAAAACAGGCGCGATTCTACGCAGACAAGGTGATTCCTCAGATGGAAGCGACCCGCAAAATTGCAGACGCAATCGAGCCAATCCTGGGTGAAAAATACAAGCCGTATCCAAGTTACAGCGACCTTCTGTTTAGAGTGTAAAAAAAAGCCCGCATCGAAAACGAGCGTTATTGTTCTCGTTTGGATGCGGGTAAAGGGCAATTATTTGGAAGAAAAAAAGATTGAAAGAGAAAAGGAAACCTTTCTAAAAGGTGTTCTTTTCTCTTTTTTGTTTTAATTGCTTTCGGCTGCTCCTGGCAAACCGATGCCTGGCAAACCGATGTCTTTTCGGAAGAACATTCCTTCAAATTTTACGCCGGCCATAGCATCGTAAGCTTTCTGCCAGGCTTCTTCGAATGTTGAGCCATGAGCTGAGCAAGCCAAAACGCGCCCGCCAGAAGTGAGCAATGTCGGAGAATTGACACGACGCTCTTTGACTGCACCTGCAATGAACACTTTTGCGCCGGCTTTTTCAATAAGCTGTTTGGCGAAAGTGATTTCCTTGCCTTTTTCGTATTTGAGAGGATATCCGCCGCTTACCGCAACAGGCGCAACCTGGAATCCGCTCTTCCATTTCATTTCGAAAGAATCCAAAGTGCCGTTCATGATTGCCTGACAAAGTTCGGCAAAGTCAAAATCCATCATCGGGAGGACAGCCTGTGTCTCCGGGTCGCCCAAGCGCACATTGTATTCGAGGGCTTTTGGTCCGTCTTTTGTAATCATGAGACCGAAGAAAATGAATCCCCGGTAGTCCATCTTTTCGGCGATGAGGCCTTTGAGTGTCGGCTGCAAAATATTTGCATCAAAAGCAGCCATTGTCTCAGAAGTGACATCGCTAAGCGGGCAGACAGCACCCATTCCGCCTGTGTTCGGACCTTTTGCTCCGTCGAGCAATCGTTTGTGATCGCGGGCAGGCAGGAAAGCTTTGATACAAGCCTTGCCGTTTGCGGCACTTTCTGGGGTAACGCTAACAGCTGCCAGAACTGAAATTTCAACGCCCTGCAAGTATTCTTCGATAACGAGCTTTTTGCCGGCTTCTCCGACTGCGCTTCCGTCCATCAAATCTTCGACGGCTTTTTCGGCCTCTTCCAGAGTTTTTGCAACGACAACGCCTTTGCCTGCTGCCAGTCCGTCTGCTTTTACGACGATAGGTGCGCCTTTTGAGCGAACATAAGCGAGAGCCGCATCTTTTTGAGTGAAAGTTTCTGAAGCTGCGCAAGCGACTCCGTATTTTTTCATGAAGACTTTAGATAAATCTTTTGAAGCTTCGAGAGCCGCTCCTTTTGATTTAGGGCCGACTGTAGGAATTCCTGCGTCCCAGAGAGCATCTGCAATTCCGTCTGCAAGCGGGTCTTCCGGACCGATTACAGCAAAATCAACTTTTTCGCTCTTTGCGACAGAAACTGCCACTTGATTTAGTGATAATTTTGCCAGCTCAGGATTATCTTTTGGGTAAACATTCCGGCATTTTGCCTCGACAGCAGTTCCGCCGTTGCCGGGCACACAAATTACTTCTGAAATAAGATTAGACTGGGCAAGTCGCCAAGCGATTGTATGCTCGCGGCCGCCGCTTCCGATTACTAAAACTTTCATATAGATATATTTTACAGAATTTCAGAAAGTTTTCTAGCTATCAGAAGGGCGAATGTGATTTTATCTTTTTTGAATGTTCGGGCGGGTTTGTACAAATCGTAGCAAATTAAAAGATTTCTACAATTTTTATCCTTTACGAGAACTTCGATTGTGGAAGAAATGTTCGTGAATCGGTAAAGGTCGTAACGATCGCCATCGATGGAATTGAGCACGTTCGTGTTGTCCAGATGCAGGAAACTGTATTCGTTGAAAAGCTTGAAGTAATTGCTGGTTCGTTTGACATAATCTTCGCGCGAATTGACCTCATCGACACCAGCCAGATAGAGAAGCTTGAAATCTTTGTCGTAAATCGTAATTTTTGAAATTTGAAGATAGGAAATCATTAAATTTAAGACTTCGTAGACAGCTTCCTTTTTGCTGCCGTCGAGTTTTTGAATTTTATTGAGGATTTCCAGTTCTAAATTTACGCAGTCAAAGAAAAATTTGCCAGAAGTTACTCTATCATCAATCTGTTTGTTTTCAATGAGAATTTTGTCGTGCAATTCCGGACTGTAGAGAATGTATGTGTTGCGGCCACGATATTTTGCGATATAAAGAGATTTGTCGGCAAGTTCGAAGAGGTCTTCGTAGTTTTGTGCGTTGACCGGGAATTTTGCGATGCCCATTGAGCATGTGACTACACTTTCTGGATCTACGTTCGTTATGCTCCATTGGATTCCGGTGCGGATGTTTCTTGCAATTTGATGAATGTCGTCTTCGTCAGTTACGTCAAGGAGAATCAGGAATTCATCGCCACCGATTCGCCCTGCGATTCCCCTGCCCTTAATTGCATCATTGATACAGTTTGCGATTGATACCAAGACCCTGTCGCCAAAAATATGACCATAAGAGTCGTTGCATTCTTTGAATTTGTCGGCATCGAGGATAATAAGTGAGCAAGGAGACTTTTCTTCGTTGATTTTTTTGATTGCAAGTTCAGTGATTGCTTTTTTGTTGTAAAGACCTGTGAGACCGTCACGACTTTCGGAATAAGTGTTCATGACAGGTTCATTTTCTTTGTGAAGATTTATTGAAGCGACAATCAGTGAGTTATGCCTTGTGCTTGTTTTGAGTGTATGGACTGTAAAGATTTTTTTGTCAATCTGAAGGAATGTGTAATACTTGCCGGCACTGAAATTCTCGATATTTTCAAACATTGCGCTGAGTTGTGCCAGAGAGTCTTCGTTATGGACGTTGATTTTGAAAGTATTTGTTATGTATTTTTTGAAATTTTCTTGTGAACCTTCAAAAATTGTGTTTAAATCCTTTGTATTTTTGAGAGTGTATTTGTTGCCATCGAAAAGGAAGTAGTAGGAATCGAAATTCTGCATGAGGGCTGTGAGTTCCCGGCTTTCCATGAGAGCTTTGTCCAAAAGTTGGCGGGAATATGAAAGCTCTTCGATGATTACGTTGAAAAATTCACCTTGCTTTGAAATTGTAAAAATGCAGGAAATGTAGTTTTCAAAAGGTTTGATGGATGCAAGAAAATTTCGCCTGGAAAATCGCTCATCAAAATTTGAAAGGAAAAATTTGAAGTTTTTGATGTCAGAATCTTCGAGAATATAAGAAAGATTTATGTTGAAATCAGTTTTGTGGATAAGACGCAAAAAAGATCTATTACCGCTTTTGACATTTAAATCTTTATCGATGACAAAACTGATGTCGCTAAGCCGTCTTTTTGCTAAGGGATCCAATTTTCTCTCCATAAAATATTATTAAATGAAACTTCAAATAATTGTAACATGGGTTTTAGAAAATTTAAAATGAAATTTTTGCAAATTCGTAGAAATTCATAGAAATTTATGGAAGTTCTTGATTAGTAAAATCTCCAAAAACTAAAATCTCAGGGTTGAGCTTATTTTGCACTATTCAGAAAATATTCCGATAATGAAAATATGGATTATTTCTTTCTATTTATAGGCTCTGTAATTCTGATTTTAGCCTTGATGATTTTTATGAAATTCAAGAAGATGCAGGCTCGGACTCCCCAAAAAGACAATAACTTGCGTACTCAGAAAAATGAAAGCGGCGGAATAGAATTCGTGCGCTGCCCGCTCTGCTCTACTCCGCTTGCAAAAAATGAAGATATGTTCTCGCGGATTTATCGCCCGATGAATACTCCGGACCAGAGAATGACCGTTCACGGATGCCCGCATTGTTATCCCCGCCCCGAACCAGGAGTGCGCCGGACATGCCCTGTCTGCGGAAAAGAAGTACCGCTTGAAGGAGAGCTGATAGCCCGACTCTTCAACCGCACAGAAGGAAAAAAACATGTAATGATAACGGGATGTTCCGTGTGCTATGGAAAGAAGTGAGCAGTTAGCGGTTAGCAGAGTTCAGTTTTCAGTGAGGTGAAATATAACTGCTCACCGCTACCTGCTACCTGCTAACTTTTAAATCCTCATTCTGCCGCGGAAGCTTCTTGCCAGGGTGAGCCTGTCTGCGTATTCCAGGTCGCCGCCTACAGGGAGACCGCTTGCAAGGCGGGTGACTGTGAGTCCTTCTATTTCTGAAAGGAGACGCTGGATGTAGAGAGCTGTTGTGTCGCCTTCGACTGTCGGATTTGTTGCGATAATCACTTCTTTGACCGAGCCTGTACGGACACGCTCCAAAAGCTGGGCAATTCTCAGCTGATCAGGGCCAATTCCTTCGAGAGGAGCGATTACGCCGCCGAGAACATGGAAAAGCCCGGAAAATTCATGTGAACTTTCGATAGTCGCAACATCCTGAGGCTGCTCAACCACACAGATTATGCTCTGATCACGCATCGGGTTTGAGCAGATTGGACATGGATCGGTTTCTGTCCATGCTCCACAGATTGAGCAGGCGTGAATCTTTTCCTGCAATGTCGCAAGCTGATTTGCAAAACGCGCTATCCAGGCGGAATCTGCTCTGAGAATATAATTTACAAGCCTTCCTGCTGATTTTTTGCCGATTCCGGGAAGCCGTGAAAAAGAGTCGGTGAGTTCGTCAATTGCAGTCATCGTATGCCTACATTCCAAGCCCAGGAATGTTCAAACCGCCGAGCAAAGAGCCGGATTTTTCTTTGATTCGTTCCTGAACCTTGTCCATAGCCGCATGATGAGCTGCAACAATCAAATCCTGAAGCATCTGAACATCACGTGGGTCAACTGCAATCGGATCAAGCTTAACCGCTGTGACTTCAAATTTGCCGTTGAGCGTAACCTGAACGATATTTCCACCCGAAGAGCCAGTTTCGCTAATCTGAGCAAGCTCTTCCTTCATCGTGTTCATTGTTCCCTCAAGATTTTTGAGGTTCTTTACCATATCAAATGGATTCATATTTTCTCCCATAAATTATTTTAGAAATTAATTATTTATTCCTCATCTTCATCATCGGATGTGCTTGCTGCATTTGCTTTTTCTGCGTTGCGTTGAGCAGTTTCGTTTGCGATTTCCTGCTCGGTTTTCTTTGAGTGACCGATAATCTGCCCCTTGAATGTGTCGCACAAGATTTTTACCTGTACAGGCGCGTTCTGCTCGATTGGGGCTTGGGCAACAATTTGCTTCAGGTTGACTTCAAAACGCACGTTTTCGCCGAGAAGTTCCGAAAGAAAAGTCGAAATATTCTGTGCGTGACTGTCGAGCTGCATTTTCAAGAATGTCGAGCTTACCTGTGTGGTGACAGTGCTGCCTGATTTTATCCATTCGCCTGTCTGCAAGAGTGAACTTCCAATCATCGGGTCGCGCATGGAAAGTTCTTTGATTGCAATGCTTCGGAAATCCTGAGAAGAAGAATTGGATGGAACGCTGCTCTGGTTCGGTGTGGCTGCCGCTGTTTGTTGAGGCGGTACAGCTCCGCCGTAGCTAAAAGATGACGATGTAGGTTCGCTGAGCGGAGTCGAAGCGAAAGCGGCATCAGGTGGTGTGGGATCTGGAGGAGCAAAATCATCTGTTGTTGTTCCCATGTCAGGCGGAACAGACTGCGCGCTAAAAAATTGCGGCGGGGGGGGCGTTTGCGCTGCAAACTGTGAAGCTGCCTGATTTGCGAAAGATGCCTGTGGCTGTGCCGATGTGCTTGCCGGAGGCTGGCCACTGAGCGGAGTCGAAGTGGCAGGCGGTGGTGCAAAAATATTTCTTGCTGGAGCCGCACTTGCCTGTGGCGTGTCTCTCGGAACATCTGTAATCACACGATTGAGATATGGATTTGTCGGATTTGCAGAAGTTTGCGGAGCACTTGCTTGTGGCTGTGAAGGCTGACCAGACTCATTCTGTGGCATTGAAATGAACTGCCGTGGAGCTGGCGCCCCTCCCTGTTGCATATGACTTGGAGCCTGTGCTTGCGACTGCGGAGCATTCTGATGTGGAACTTGCCCTCCCCCAACAGCCGGATTACGGTCGCTGAGCGGAGTCGAAGCGCCCTGCATCAAAAGTGATTTTGCTTCATCAATAGCTTTTTTGACTTCACTCGGTGAGACATACTGACTGAGCCAGCTCAAACGTGAGAAAGCCAGTTCCAGCTCATATCGCGGAGAAAGAGAATATCTGATGTCACGATAAAGCTGCAAAAGAATAGAAAGTGCGCGTTCAAGCTGAATTGGATTCCATGCCTGCAAAACAACCTGCGAGTATCTGTCACGAGACTGACCAAGCAAAGCTTCTTTTGTGATTCCAGCCCTTATCAATAGAAGAGAACGCAAATAATCCGTGCAGTTTACGATGAATTGCTCGATTGAAACGCCGTTCTGCAAAAATTCATCGATTTTGAGAAGCGTTTCCTGAGTTTTGTTCTGGGCTGCATCTTCAAAAATCGCATTGAGCCGGTCTACACCGACAAGACCAAGTTTGTCACGGATTTTGTCGTAAGTGATATGGTCGCCCGAAAAAGCCGCAACCTGATCAAAAAGCGTGTAAGCGTCGCGGACAGAGCCTGTGGATTCGCGTGCAACCCAATAAAGTGCCTCATCATCAGCCTTGATGTTGATTTCTGCGGCAGCCTCAGCCAAAAGCTGCTTGACCCGCTCAATCGGAACAAGGCGGAAATTGAATTGCTGGCATCGTGATTTAATCGTAGCAGGAACTTTCTGCAATTCAGTGGTTGCGAAGATAAAAATGCAGTATGGAGGCGGCTCTTCGATTGTCTTCAAAAGTGCATTGAAGGCCGAAGTCGAGAGCATGTGCACCTCGTCGATAATGTAAATCTTGTATCTTGAGCTTTGCGGCGGAAAAAGAACCTCGTCCTTAATCTGACGAACATCGTTTACGGAAGTATTTGAAGCACCGTCGATTTCGATTACGTCCGTGCTTGCTCCTTTGGTGATTTCAAGACATTGCTGACATTTTCCACATGGAGTGGCAGTCGGGCCGTTCGCACAGTTGAGAGCTTTTGCCAGAATTCGGGCAGTAGAAGTCTTTCCGCAACCACGGGGACCGGAAAAAAGATAAGCATGAGCAATTTTCTGAGATTGAATCGCATTTTTGAGCGTTTCGGCAACAAATTCCTGACCTGCAAGAGCCTCAAATGCCTGAGGTCTGCGGCGGGTAGCGGTAACTTCATAAGACATAGATGTATTTTAGCCGAGGCGTTAAATTCTTTCAACTTAAATTCGAATATGAAGCCCAATAGTTTGACGACATCGTAATGCTTGCGTTAAAATATAAGGATATAAATTAACAGGAACTAAAATGAAAAAACTTATCTCGCTTGTTGCGGGCCTTTGTCTCGCATTTTCACTTTTTTCTTGCGGAGGCAAAATCGATTCTTCCGGCTGGCTTTCAAATCTTGAGGACGCAAAAAAGGCGGCTTCCAAAGAAAACAAAAAAATCTTTCTCTTTTTCAGCATGGATGAAGATGACAACAAAAGCAAAAAACTCAAAGAAAATCTGTTCAACACAGAAGATTTTCTCAAATCCTATACCGAAAAATATGTTCTTGTGAACATTGACTGCTCAAACAGCCTTTATGATACAAATCAGGATGAAGCAAAAAAACGTCTGAGAATTTTTGATATTTACAGCGCAAAAGGCACACCTTACTTTCTGATACTTTCTTCGGAAGGTTATGTAATTACGCCGATTGCTTTGTCTGAGGATGCAAATCTTGATGAAGTCAGACAGACTTTTGCAGAGGCAGATGAGCCAATATCACAGTTTGAGGAACTTCTTGCACAAACAAAAAATGGCACAAAGGAAGAAAAACTTGCGGCCATCAACAAAATTGTCGAGCTTACAGATCCATCGGTTGCATATCATATTACACCGCTCAATAAATTGTATGTTTCTCTCGACAAAAATAATGAATCGGGGGATTGCCTCAAACATCTTATCGCAATCACTTATGCAAAAGCCGAAGATCATTTCCTCAATGGCGAGCCAGAAAAGGGCAGCGAGGAATTCGTCAAGCTCACAAAAAACAAAATCCTCACTGATGATGACAAACAGCTTGCTCTTTATACGGCCGGTTATCTTCTTGCATCAAGCGGAAGTGACGATTTAAATAAAATTCTTTCATATTTCCAGCAGTCTTATGACCTTAATCCAGAATCAGAAGCTGCGCAGAATATCAAAATGTCGCTGAATTATGTCCAGACATTGATTGACGGCGAAGGTGATGATTTGCAGCAGGAGCAAGAAAAAGCTGAATGATATTCCGTTTTATTCTTGCGGCAGCCTGTATTACTCTTTCTTCGCTTTTTTCTGCCAGTGAGAGTGCTTTTTTAGGTCTCAATAAACTTCGCGTGCATTTTTTACGTGAAAAAGGTGACAAGCGTGCAATTCGTGCCGGAAAGCTTCTTGAACGCAAGGAAGAATTGCTCAATATGCTCCTCGTCGGCAACGAAATCGTAAATGTCGCGCTTTCGGTCACTCTCACTGCAATTTTTTTGCGGCTTTTCGGGCCGGCAGGTCTTCCGATCGCAACCTTTATCGCTACAGTCCTTCTTCTTATTTTTGGTGAGATTACTCCAAAAAGCGTGACAACGACTCACCCGGAAACTTGTGCTTTCGCCCTCAGCGGATTTGTAAAGCTTTTTTTCTATATATTGCGGCCTTTCGTAGTTTTTTTCACTTTTATTTCCCGTATAATCCTGCGAATTTTCGGAATCAGCACAAAGAAAAAGGCTGTGTCGTTCACCGAAGATGAAATTAAGACTCTGATTGACGTGGGCGGCGAAGAAGGCGTGCTTGAAGCTGGCGAAAAGAAAATGATGAGCCGGGTTTTCAAATTCACTGATTTGAACGCAACTGACATTATGATTCCGCGTCTCAAAGTAATCTGCATTGATCCGGGCATGAGTTACCGTGATGTGGTGCAACTTTCCGAACGCACAAGAATTTCAAAATTCCCGGTTTACGAAAATGACGATATTGACAACATAATCGGCGTTCTTTATGTAAAGGACATGCTTTTCTTCACCGAAGTCCGCGATGAATTTTCTGTCCGAAAGGTTATGAGACCGCCGCTTTTTATCCCCGGAACTACAAAAATGTCTTCGATTCAGGAACTTCTGCACGAAAATCACCAGAGTTTTGCAATTGTAATCGATGAATATTCGGGAACAGACGGAATTTTGACGATTGAGGATATCGAACAGGAAATTTTCGGTGCTGTTGTCGATGATATTTACCACGAAGAAGAAGCCGAAGAGCGTGAGCCTAGTGAATTTGAGGAATTTTTCTCCAAGTCGATTGATGGCTCCACCCGCCTGATTGACCTTAATGAAACGCTCCGAATCAAATTGGAATCCAAACTGAATGAGACTATTGCGGGCTACATTTGTGAAAAACTCGAACGGATTCCGATGGTCGGGGAAAGCATCGAAGAAAGCAATTATGTCTTTACGGTCGAAAAACTTGAGGGACACAGGATTTCAAAAGTTCATGTTGAGCAGCACATTGAGCGCGATGATGAATCTATTCCTTCCGTACATGGTGAAGAAATTGTTCCAGCTGGGGGCGAAGAATGAACGAAGTTAATCTTGTAATCGACATAATTCTTCCGGCTGTCGCAATTTTTCTGCTTGTGGGCGTGGTTGCCTTCTTTGCGGGCAGTGAAACGGCTTATCTTTCAATTACGCGGCTCATGCTCCGTCATCTGCAAAAAAAAGATGTTTCCGGCAAAAAGAATTCTCCGGCTAAAAAAATAAGCTTCCTCAAAAAAGACACGAACAGGCTTCTTTCGCTGATTCTGATTGGAATAAATTTTGTCACGTCACTGGTTTCTGGCCTGGCGGCGGCACTTGCAATCAAGCTTATGGGGAGCAAGGGTGCGACAATCGCAACTTTCGCAATTTCCTTTATCCTGATAATTTTTGGTGAAATAGTGCCAAAAACGATAGCGGCTGTTCATCCTGTTGGATTTGCCTCGCACACTGCAAGTCTGCTCATTTTTCTTCAAAAAGCATTTTTCCCGATTGTATGGATTTTTTCAAAAATCACTGACGGAATCACTTCGTTTTTACAAATCTTCTTCAAAAACTCAAAGGAACTGATTACCGAGGACGAGCTGAAATCGCTGATTGAAATCGGTGCAAAGGAAGGAACTCTTGAATCGAGCGAAAAAAAGATGCTCTACAAGATTTTTGATTTTACTGATTTGCACATCAAAGACATCATGCGGCACAGAAGTTTGGTTCAGTTTATTCCGATTGATGCGGATTATGATGAGGTCGTGAAGATTTTTGCCCTTTCTGGCTATTCCAGGCTCCCTGTTTGCGACGGAGATTTTGAAAAAGTTGAGGGAATGTTGTTTTATAAGACGGTTTTGCTAAAAGCTCCTTCAAAAGAAATGAATTCCGTGCGCTCAAAGAAATCTTTTGCACGAAGATATATGCGCCCTACCCTTTTTGTGCCGGAGACTCTTTTTGCCACTGAACTTTTACAGAAATTCAAGGCCGAAAAACAGAATTTTGCTGTTGCGGTGGACGAGAACGGCTCAAATTCAGGAATCGTTACGATGGATGATATTTTGCGCGCTGTTTTCGGGCGAAGCATCAACTCAATTCACAATGAGATTCCGCCAGAAAACCGTATTCACCCGGTTTCAATTACGGAATATCTTGTGCCCGGTGACATCAAAATCGATGATGCGAACGAACTTTTGGACTTGGATTTGGAGAGTGAGAATTACACGACATTTGGCGGCTGGCTTTTGGAACAGTTCGGCGAGCTCCCAGAAATTGGTGCCGTGCTTAAAAAAGACGGTGTGATTTACAAAATCGAGGAGCAGAGCCAAAGACGGATTGTGAGCGTGCGGGTCAATTTGCCGCATCCGCCGGTTACTTCAACCCGCAGAATTCAATAACGTTTTTGTGATAGCCTTCTTCATCGATAAAATGTGCGATTGCGTGCGGACAATGTTCGACGAGAAAAAGCTGCTTTTCACTCGTACAATACTGAAAATTTGCGATTGTCATTTCGATTGGTACAAAATTATCTTCGGTTCCGTGAATGAAAAGAACTGGCAATTTATTGTAGCGCAAGCCTTTGAACGTGTCGTACTCGGTAAAATCAAAATCTGCGAGAAGATTTGCCATGATGTTCCCAACAGCCAGAACAAGCCGTACCATCGGAATATTTTTGTCTTTTCGGGCAACTTTCCATATAATTTCATAAGGCGAAGTGTAGCCGCAATCTGCCACGACAGAACGGACATTTGAGGGCAGGTCGAATCCAAGTGTCATGAGAACCGTTGTGCAGCCCATCGAAATTCCTTCGAGATAAAGCGGAGTTGTGTCGCCGTAAATCTCATTGATTTTAAGAATCCAGTCGCGCATGTCATAACGCTCTTTGATTCCGAAAGTGATGTAAGTTCCTTCGCTTTTTCCATGTGCCCGCTGATATGGAAGGACAACATTGTAGCCAAGTTCATGGAAAAATTTTGCAAGAGTTGCGAATTCTCGTAGAGGCCCGGACTGATGACCATGAACCAAAAGCCAGGTGCCTTTTGCATTTTCAGCGGGAAGGTTGTAAGCGAGCAGTTTGAGATTGTCAAAAGATTCGATTGTGATTTCTTCCGGATTCTGAGAATAGAACCATTCTGTGGCGGCTTTGTTTTTTTCTCTGTTCTCTTGGGTCAAGAAATGCTTAGAGTCCATTTTTGTGCGTGAACCGCGCATAAAAGTTGGCTTGAACAACCCAAAATAAATTGAGAGTATAAAACCTGTGAAAATAGCGAGAAAAATCCCGGCTGGGAGCGAAACTTGCTTGATTATAGTCTTTTTATCTGTCATAAGGCTGTATTATAGAAGAAATTAAGTACAAAAGGAAGATGATAATCAGGTTATTGAAGGGCCTTCGCATTATAATCGAGTTTATATTGAAAATGGCGCAAAGGAGCGAAACGGCTTACAGAAACACTCGTTTTGTGCTGCCGCGCGAGCGGCAAATGTATATAGTTTCAAGCACAAAACGCGTGTAGCATGCTAGCATGCGGTTCCGATAAGCCGTTTTCACGACTGGAAGCCATTTTTAGCAGAAGATGTTTTATAATGCGGAAACCCTGCAGATTATTGCCTTATAAACAGGCCTCTGATTTCATCTTCCCGATTTTTGTTTGTACCTTACTCAATTTCATAGCTTTCGCCGTACTTTACAATCTGTACGTTCGCAAAGCCATTCTCCTTCAGATGATTCTGGAAGAACTCCTGTGCGTCCTTTTCACCGTGAACCAGGAAGATTTTTTTGAGCCGGCTTGTGTCGATTGATTTGAGCCACTTGGTACATTCGTCGTAATCGGCATGTGCAGAAAAGGCATTGATTTGCTCGATTTTTGCCTTAACGTCGTATTCATCGCCCATGATTTTTACGACTTTTGCTCCGTCACGGATTTTTCGACCGAGAGTGTTTTCTGCCATGTAACCGACGATGAGAATCGTGTTGCGCGGATCAGAAATGTTGTTTGCTATGTGATGGACGATTCGGCCGCTTTCACACATTCCGTCGGCTGAGATGATAATCATCGGACCTTCTTTTTTGTTGAGGGATTTAGACTCTTCCAAACTGTTTACGAAAGAAAGATTTCCGAAACCGAACGGATTTTTGTGGTGCTGCAAGAATGCCTCGTGAACGTCGTCGGAATAACATTCCTGATGAACCTGGAAGATTGACGTGGCGTTGACGGCCATCGGTGAATCAACATAAATAGGAATGTTCGGAATCTTTTTCTTGTCTACAAGGAGATGCAGATAATAGACGATTTCCTGAGTGCGTTCGATTGCGAATGAAGGAATGATGATTTTGCCCTTTTTTTCGATTGCACGGGTTACGATTTTGCGAAGCTCGTCCATTGCTATTGCCGTGTCCTCGTGCTTGCGGTTGCCGTAAGTGCTTTCGAGGAAGATATAATCTGGCGGCGGAACATTTGTCGCAGGATCGCGGATAATCGGTTTCATCTTGCGTCCGAGGTCGCCTGTGTACAAAATGCGGATTTCGTCCTTGCCCTCGCGCCTGTCATGCCCGCTTCGGCGTTCTGGACCTGTGTATGCGGCCTGCTCTTCGGGAGTTGCGCGGCGGCGGTCAGGAGTATTTCGTTTTTCGTCCTTCTTCCAGCCAAAAAGTTTGTTCCAGATTCGAAGGGCGGTGTTGTCATTGTTGTTGAGCGGTTTTCCGTTTGCATCGCGCTGGCCTTTGATTGTGATGTAGGCGTAGGCCGAGCCGAGAATGTGCCCCGCATCAAAATATTCAAGCTCTACTTCGGGAGAAATGTACATTTTGCGGTTGTATGAGAGCGTGATAATCTGATTTGCGGCTTTGAGACAGTCTTTTTCGGTGTAGAGTGGTGTCCAGTTGAAATTTTCGCCCTTCTTTTGAGCCTGTTTTCGCAAATATTCGGCATCACGAGCCTGGATTCGCGCACTGTCCATCATTACAAGGTCGGTCAAATCACGGGTGGCCGGAGTTGCATAGATGTTACCGTTGTAGCCTTTTTTGACAAGCAGAGGAAGAAGACCAACATGGTCGAAATGTGCATGAGTGAGAATGACTGCATCGATTTTATCGACTGGAATCTCGAAATTGCGGTTCTTTTCGTCGGACTCGGCTCGCTTGCCCTGAAAAGCTCCGCAATCAATCATATAAGACCGACCATTGATTTCAATAATATGTTTGGAACCGGTGACTTCCTGAGCGGCACCGAGAGAATATACGTTTACAGCCATAGTTGCCTCCAAAATTATTTTCTTCAATTATATTTTCACCCATAAATTTGAAATTCACAAGGAATTTTTTCAGCTAGACTTTTATTCTTTTTACTTTTACAATTAGAAGATTACAAATTTTTAGAGGACATTTTGTATAATAGAGAAATCAAAACGCCACCAGCAAAGATTGTTCACAACGGCAAAATTGAGTTTGGTACTTTTTCCGGACTTTTGCCGCGTCTTGATATTCGTGGCGTTCGGGCACCTTTTGCGGGTACTCCTCTTCCTACAGTAATTACTAATTTTCGCATTCAAAGTTCGCTGATGTTTCTTTTTAATATCGGTTCTTATATTGGCACTGTCGATTTTTATGATCACAAAATTTTCGGTTTTGCAGATGTAGTGTTCTGGAACAAAGAAACCGGGCGTAAATTTGCATACCGTTCATTCATGGGGCCACGCAGGCGATTTATTCCGCATAACATGAAAACAGGATTTTGTGCAAGTTTTAACAAAAAACGTTATATCCGCGTGAGCTGGGATCATCAGCGTGATAAATTTTCAATGATTTTCAATTTAAAAGGCGATTCTTCACGTCCCACGGCTCAGGCTGCTTTTGTCGCTCATTATTCAAATCCTCTCACATGCGAAATTTCAACGGTTGTTCCTGCACCGTCAAAACGCCGTTGTTCAGCAACATATTTGTCAAATCCTCAGATTCACGGTTCTCTCACTCTAGAAAAAACCAAGCTTTCCGAAGAGGCAAATCAGGAAGATTTGGACGGAGCTGCGCTTTTGAGCATAAACCGCGCTTATTACAATTTTCATTCGCTTTCAGAATTTGTAGTTGCGTCAGGTGTCATCGATGGCAAAAATTTTAGTTTCCAGATTTTTACTACGCAAGAAAATGCTGTAGATTCCGACAATATAAATGGAAACATTCTTTTTGTGGACGGAGAATGTACACCTTTGCCACCTGTAACAATCACTCATCCCTTCGGACTTTCAAAAAAATGGGTGATTCAGGATTTTGAGAATATGGTCGATTTGACTTTCACTCCAGTTTCTGATATTCGCAGAGACGTATCTTTTTTGGTGATGAAAAGTCAGCTGCGTACAATTTTTGGAACTTTCGAAGGCGTAATAAAGACAAAAAACGGAGAAGATATAGTTCTTCATAATTTTGAAGGCGTTGCAAAAAATCAGCTTTTACGATTGTAGGGGAATTTTATGGGAGACAAACCAGAAGCAAAATGGGAACCAGGAACGCTTGATAAAACAAGGCAGAATATTGGTCCTATCGATGCAGAAGAAGCAAAAAAAATGATGCAGAAACTTGGCGGTGAAGTCTTTGCCGAAAAGTCTGCCCCGATTGATTATTCAGCATTTCCAAAAGCAAAAGAATTCTCAAAGCGTGCTGTCGGTCGCTCAGCTTCAAGCATCGCGTCACAGACTGCGGCTTCTGTTCCTGCCGGCGGCAAAGTCGGTTATGCTCCAAAAGAAAAGAAAAAGCGGGTTGGTGTATTGCCGGAACTTACTTCAAAAGAACGGCATCTTATGGACAGAATCATGATGAGCGAGGATTATAAAATCAAAACCAACCTCGGTCTGTTCAATTTTGTCCGAAAATTCAAGAAAAATGGTGAAGAATTAGTCCGCAAAGGCTTTGTTGAATACAATTTACAAAAACACGTTGAGCATCTTCAGGAATTCATCACCACGGTCAAGTCAATAATTCAGATTTCACCGGACACATACAAGGCAAAAATCGTCAGCAGCAACGAGGATAAATTCAGATTCCTCAAAACCGTTGGTTCATGGACGATGCGTGACATCAAAAAATACTATTTCGACGTTCAGAATTCTGCCGATGAATGTACGGTTGCCATGCTGATTCCTTTCGTCAAGGAAGTTTATAGAAATCTTATTAAAATTTATTACATCGGTGAGACAAAAGTTTCTGGTTATTTCAAAGATATTTACAACGATCTTGCAAAATATCCAAAATTTGACCTTAAAAAAGCACAAACTCTTTCAAAAACTGGCATTACCGAGTGGTTTTATATTTACAGTCAGGTAATCAAAGGGCTTTATCCGCTTCTCATGCGAATGTCCAGCTCAAAATTCGATTATTTTCAGGATTTTTTCCTGGTTCAAACCGGGAATATTCTCACATTCCTTGAGCTTACAAAATTTGATCTTCTTCTTCCGAACAAAAAAGGCGAGCGTCAGGAAGAAGCCAAGGACGAGGAAGCAAAATCCGAAGAAAATGAAGAAGCATCAGCTGAAAAGGAAGCTAAGTCTAAGTCAGAAAATAAAAAAAATGAGCTTGTTGATGCGGGTCTTAAACTTTTGGACAATCTTTTCCCAGAAGCAGGATTTGACCACATCGAAAAAATGCCGGATATGTTCCCGTATTTTCAGCCGATTTATCAGTTCCGTGACGGTTACAATCTTCTTGCGCCAGAAAATCCGCTTCAGGTTACGGTCACTTTGCTCAGAATTACCGAGGATATTTTCCAAGGGTGCCGAAACATTGTGTTTACCGAAGAAAATGAAGAGGACGTTTCCAGAACTGATGAGAAATTCTCGACTGTTCTCAGCGAATGGTCGGTTTACCGCGAGATTCTTTTTGAGCGCGACTATGCAGACCAAATCACAGATTTCGTGAACAACGAATATTCTCAGGGCGATTACAAATCAACTCTGTTTGGCAAAAAAATGCTTACCTCAATCCTGTGGCAGACGAAATACAACTTCCTTCCATATTTTGAGTTCGAGCAGCTGCTTCTTGAGAAGCCCAAGAACGACAGTCAGTATCGTCCGATGTGTATCCGCGTAGGATTTTTGTTCCGCTATCTTTCAATGCTTTCAAAGAATATTGACGCAGCAAAAGGTCAGGGGCTTGTCATGGGCATACAAAATCCGTGGGATAAATACAAATTCGATATTCCGAATGCAATTTCAAAGCGAATGGACGTTCTTTTGGGAGCAAAAAAGTCGGATTCTGCGGCGACAAATGCAAATCTCATAAAATACGCGCTTATGATTATCGCAGTTTTGGACTGGTGGGTTAATAATCCTGACAGCCCTGCATATTCAACGGATTCAACAAAAATTTACCGAATTAATCAGGAAGATGGTGCTCCAGCATTCAGTGTTCCAACTCGAACAGACCAGAATAAACTTTTTGCTGAGCGTGTAAAAGCGAATATTGAAAAGAGCAGGGCTGCTGCAAAGGCATAAAATGGAAAAAGAAACAGAAGAAAGATTTGTTGCGCTTGAAACAAAAATCGC
>CACZYY010000053.1 GCA_902785455.1 uncultured Spirochaetaceae bacterium | reverse complement strand
CCGCAGGCTAGCCTGCTACACGTGGTTTGTGCTTGTAACTATATACGTTTGCCGCTCACGCGGCAGCACAAACCAAGTGTTTTCGTAAGCCGTTTCACTCCTTCGCGCCGTTTTTTGAAATATCCGGCAAGTTCAAAAAACGCCATTCGACGGCTTTATAGACGTAGAATGAGCGAATGCTGAGTTTTGCATTTGCTGAACAGTGCAAAAACAAGCGTAGGCGGGGTTCTGTCATGAATCCACTTTGCGCGAGCGAGCGAAGCGAGTCTGACACCTTGTACGCGCAACCGTGGATTCCAATGACAGGTTCCCGCCGAGAGCTTGTTTTTGTGATTATCCAAAAAGTTGCAAAACTCGGCATTTGGTCTATAGGTATCTCTCGTCCACAATATCAAGCACTTCATCCAGTTTTGTCAGCTCTTCGTCAAGCTGGCTTTCCGTGATTATCAGCGGCGGCGCGAGTACAATTACATTTTCATGGGAATATGTAAAGAAGCCCCGGCTTTTGAGTTCCTTTATTATGGCTCCCATTATGCCGTTCGGGTCCTGTCCCCATGGAACAAGAGGCTCGCGGGTCTCCTTGTCCTTTACCAGTTCCAGACCGCTGAAGAGGCCGATATAACGCACGTCACCGACGCACCTGTGCTTTTCCTTCATGTTTTCAAGAAGAGCACCCAGATGCTTTCCGACTTTCTGGACATGGCCTTCAATGTCATTTTTGATGTAGAAAGCCTGGCAGGCCACTCCCGCAGCACATGCCAGAGGGTGGCCGGAATAGGTGAGGCCGCAGCTCAGGAATTTGTCATCGAAGAAATGTGCGATTTCATTTTTGACGATTACGCCGCCAAGGGGAATGTAGCCTGAGTTTACACCTTTCGCAAAGGTGATGATGTCCGGGGTCACGTCAAAGTTCATATAGGCGAACATTTTTCCGGTTCTGTACCAGCCTGCCATAACTTCATCGCAAATCATCATGATGCCGAATTCATCACAGATTTTCCTTACGCCCTTGAGATAGTTCTTTGGGTAAATGATGATTCCGTTTGAGCCGATTATGGTCTCAAGAATTATCGCCGCAACCCGGTCGCCGCCCTCAAAAATCACCTGCTCGCGGAGTTTCTCAACGTAGTACTCACATTCCTCATCTTCTGAACTGAACTTGATTTTTTCCTGATAGGAATATGGCCCGCGGAAGTGAATGAAGCCCGGAATCGCAGGCTCCAGCGCGAAATGTCTGGGCTCTCCGGTCAGGTTCCCTGCACCGAAAGTTGAGCCGTGGTAGGAGCGGTACTGGCTCATCACCTTAAAGCGGCCTGTGTACATCCTTGCGATTTTTATGGCGTTTTCATTTGCATCTGCTCCGCCGTTCGTGAAAAAGATTTTCCCGAAGCAGTCCGGCAGCCTGTCGATAATCGATTTTGCAAGCTCTGCCCGCGGTTCTGAGCCCCATGAGCCTTGCACGTATGCATATTTATCGAGCTGGGCCTTGATTGCCTCTGCCATTTCTTTGTTTCCGTAGCCTACGTTTACGTTTACCTGCTCAGAGGACATATCCGCATAACGTTTTCCGTCTTTGTCGTAGATGTAGATGCCTTCCGCATAATCAACGACAATCGGATCAAGTCCGCCCTGTTTGCTCCAGCTCAGCAGGACATTTTCTGCCTGTGTCTTTGCGATTTCTTTTGCTGTCATATTTTTACCTCCAAAAGATAGTTTTATTTTCCGATATTGTCGAATCTGTTTATCGCTGCTTGATAAATCAGCTCGACGGTTCCTTCGACACCGAACATCTCTACGTCAATCATGAGGTTTCGGCCATGCCTGTCGCCCCTGTTGTGGCCCGTCACGAATTTGTAGTAGTTATGTCGTTTCTTGTCGATTTTTTTTATCATTTTCTCTGCCTCTCGCGGGGTGAGATCATAGGCTTCCGAAATGTGCTGAATCCTGTAGGAAAGCGGCGCGTAAACAAAGGCGTTCAAGGTCGTGCCGAATTCTTGCAGAAAATAGTCTGCGCAGCGACCGAGCATAACGCAGCTTTCTGTATTCGCAATCTTTCTGATTACATAGGCCTGTGCGTCAATCGCCCTTCCTGAATAGAATGAGCGTGTCGCTCCGTATCCGAATTCCGTGTAGAAATTTTCCAGTATTCCGGGATGCTCGTCGGCATTGCTGAATACGTCTTCGCTCACACCGGCTTTTTGGGCTGCCAGATCTACAAGTTCCTTGTCATAAAACTTCACGTTGAGTTTTGCGGCCAGCTGACGGCCGATTTCCCTTGCGTTGCATCCGAATTCTCGTCCGATTGTAATTACAAAATGCTTCATCTTTTCCTCCGTTTCTTTATCTGCGACCGACGCTTGTCTTTTGTTCCAGCCATTTTGCGAATATTCCCAGCGGAATACAGATAATCAGGTATACGCCTGCCAGAATCGTGTAGGACTCAATCGTGAGGAATGTCTGCGATGTGTAGGCCTTGGCCGTCGTAAGGAACTCAGCGGCTGTAATGTAAGACATCAGTGAGGTGTCCTTTACCATCATTACGAGATAGTTCCCGAATACAGGAATTGAATTTTTCATTGCCTGTGGAACTATAACCCTCATCATCGCCTGACCTGAAGTCAATCCCAGGGCAAGGGCTGCTTCTTTTTGACCTGCATCAATCGAAATGATTGCCGCCCTTATGACTTCCGCAATGTAAGTTCCGTAGTTGATTCCAAGTCCCAGAATTCCTGCCGTGAGGGGCGTGAAATTGCATTTCCATCCCTCAATGCCGGCAAGCTGGGCCAGACAGGTAATTAGAAGCGGAACAACGTAATAAATATAGACAAGCTGTACAAGAAGCGGCGTTCCCCGGATAAGTTCCTGAAAAATCACGACGATTCTGTTCAGCCATTTTGCCTTTGACAGTTTTCCGATTGCGAGAAGAAAGCCGAATACAATTCCAAAGGCAAATCCCGCCAGTGTGGCGACAATGACAATGAACAGGGCTTTTCCTAGGAGCTGGGGCAAAAGCTCCTGCATGGTGCGCATGAAATCAAGGTTCTTCAAAATGTTCATGTGAGACTCCTATTTGCTCAGAATGCGTGAGAGAAAGGCTTTTGTGCGTTCGTTCTTAGGATTTGAGAACATCGCGTCAGGGGATTCGTCTTCCACGACATATCCGGCATCCATAAAGATGACCCGGTCCGCTACGTCGTGGGCGAAGCCCATCTCATGCGTAACTGTTATCATCGTCATTCCTGATTTTGCAAGATCCTGCATGACTGCAAGCACTTCTCCCACAAGCTCAGGATCGAGGGCACTGGTCGGCTCATCAAAAAGCATTATTTCCGGGTTCATGGCAAGGGCACGTGCAATTGCAACCCGCTGCTGCTGTCCGCCGGAGAGGGTCGTCGGAAAAACACCCGCCTTGCTCTTAAGGCCCACTTTGTCAAGCAATTCAAGTGCCCTTCCGGTGATTTCATCCCTGTTCTTTTTAAGGACCAGCCTTGGCGCGAATGTAATGTTGTCCAGGACTGTCATGAATGGAAAAAGATTGAATCTTTGAAAGCACATGCCGACGTGCCTTCTGTATTCAACTATGTCAAATTTTGGGCGCAGAATATCCGTGCCGTTGAAGAGGATTCTTCCTGCGGAAGGCTGCTCCAGAAGGTTCAGGCACCGGAGGAAAGTGGACTTGCCGGAGCCTGAAGGCCCGATTATGACAAGGACTTCACCCGTATCGATGGAAATATTTATGTCTTTTAAAACCTGCAGCTCTCCGAAATTCTTTTTTAAGTTCTTAATTTCAAGTAAAGGCATAGGCGTTTCCCTTTGGCTGCCAGCTGACAGCCCTGCATTTAGTCAATTACGTTGACAGGACATTTGATTTCACTCTCATAATCAACATCGCTTGGATAGCAGTGAAGTTTTGGGTCAAAACCGTACTTCACGATGATTTTTTCGATGGTTCCATCCTTTCGCATTTCCTCAAAGACTTTGTTCAGCTCTTTTGCGAAGTCTGCATCCTCGTGGTTTACCGCACAAGAAATGTGTCCTTTCGGAATCTCGTCATCAATATAGCCCTCTGCAAGTCTCAAACCTTCCATCTGCTCAGGGCTGTGGACCATAATTCCTTCGACTACTGTTGAGTCAGTGAGAAAGCCGTCAATTTTTCCGAATTGCAGGGCGACAAGTGAATCTGTCTGGTGGCCTGTTGCAACTGCCTCGCCGATTACGCCTTTCTTTGCCCAGCTTTCAACACCGCCCTGCCAGAGAGTTCCCGGGGTGTAGCCGACTTTCTTTCCTGCCATGTCATACTGGCTGTTGAACGGGCTGTCCTTTGGAACGACGAGAGCGCCGCCCTGCCAGTAAATTGAATCGCAGAAGTAGACCTTTTTCGCACGGTCCGGGTTTGAGTTGTACATACCGTCCGCAATCAAATCAATTGTTCCGTTATTGCAGTTTAAGATAAGCTCCGAGAACGGAATTAAAGCCATCTCACCCTCCGGGATTCCAAGTCTTCGGCAAGCCTCAATTACAATGTCCGAGTCGATGCCCTCTGGTTTTCCTGTTTTCTGATTTATGTACGAATATTCATCACCAGAAGAACCGAACACAAGTTTTCCTTTTGCTCGGAGTTTCGCGAGCTTTTTGCTTACACCTGCCTCAGCGCTTGCTGGTGCATTTTTCTTCTCACAACTCATAAATGATACGGCTGCCAAAATTGTTGCTGTTACGGCCAGGGCTTTTACAATCTTCTTCATATTTTTACCTCCAAAAAAAAACGCCAGACTTTCGAGCAAGCCTGACGTCTTTGTCATTAATGTTTTCCTGGTATCTTTCAGGTATGCACAAACTTTAAAAAAATAAGCGATTTTTTTCATTGGTCATAATTCACAATAATTCTTGTTTTTTTTGTAAGATTTTACAAAGCAGTTTAAACAGCTCTGATAGAATTCCAATCCGATATTTGTTATAATTGCTAAGAAATCAATTTATAATCAACTTGAGCCAACGGTGGTCAGAATTGCTTCTGTCGCCAGTGCGCTTCTCTGACTTCCATTTTATGATTCAGGGGAGCGAAAATGGCATTAAAAGTCAGCACCATATTCAATTTTTCAGAGACACCTTTCAAACTAAGTCTTCTTGCCGGAAAAAGCGGTCTTTCAAAAATCGTAAGCTGGGTTTATTACACGGAGGATTCTTCTACGATAAGTTTTATCAGGGGCGGGGAACTTGTGATTACGACTGGATTGAATCTTGAGCGGCACAAGCAAAACAATGTTAATATAGAAGAAACCGTAGCGAGCTTTTTGAAGGAAATGATTGATGAATTCCTTGTGCATAATGCTTCCGGGCTAATCATAAATGTCGGGAAATATATAAATGAGATCCCCCAGAGTATCATCGACTATTGTGACGAGCAGGCTTTTGCGCTTTTTTCTATGCCCTGGGAAATCCATACCGTCGATTTGATGCAGAGCATAGGCAACATGATTTCCGCTGACAATCAGAATTGCCACAGCACGGAAAAGTTCTTTCATCAGGCAATTTTTGAAAAAGAAAAGTTTGATCCCGACCGGCTGGAGAATACGACTTTCCATAATGCCAAGAATTTTTCGGTTGCGCTCATGGAAATCAAGGAAGAACTGTTCAACGGTGATATTGAGCAGATTAAGCGTTATGTCCGCTTCAGCTTTAATCCAAAAATAAATGTCCTGCAGACTCAATACGCAAGTTTCATTTACAATCACAAAGTTATCTACGTTATCCGTGACGACAATTCGATTTTCATCAATGAATTGTTTTTGTCAGCGAGAAGAGACCGCTATTTTAAGTCCTGCAAAATATCAGTCTCCAATACTTGCTCTTCTATTCTGAATTTGGAAGAGTGCTACAATCACGCCAAGATTTCAATGGACTTGAACACGGATTCGGAAAAAGTTTCCCGCTATGACAGTCTGGGAATCTATAAAATCCTTCTTGACGTGAAGAATAAAAAAGTCCTGGAGCAGTTTTATATGGATGTGCTTGGAGGCATTGAGCGACTTGAAAAGGGCAAAAAAGAAGACTATCTTAAAACCCTTCAGCTCTATCTTAAGCTGGGCGGAAACATTCATTCTGTGTCCGAGCAGAATAATACTCACAGAAACACTGTCCTTTATCGGATTCAGCGTCTTGAGGACCTGCTTGGCGTGAACCTTGCGGACGGTGACTCAAGGTGCCTTTTGCAGATTGCATTGTATATACGAAAGATTATTTTTTGACCTTTCCTGCTTCTTGTGGCAATTTTTGACTTTTGTCGCTATAATTAGCTCTACATGACAAAAGACGACAAAATTAAAATATATAATCTGCTCAAGGCCGCTTCTGACAATCTCTGCGGTTATTCTTCACCGGACTTTGCGGGTGAAATGCCTGAATTCTGTGGAGATTCCCCTTCGACTACCAGCTTCGACTCCGCTCAGCTCAAGGCTCAGGAGACGCTTTCGACAGCTTCGGATTCCACTCTTTTAAACATCAATAAAAAAATCTCTGAATGCAAGCGATGTGCTCTTTGCGCTAACCGCCACAATGTCGTTCCTGGAATGGGCGTGGAAAATCCGTTCGTGCTTGTAATAGGCGAGGGGCCTGGCGAGGAAGAGGACAAGCAAGGAAAGCCTTTCGTGGGCCCGGCCGGTCAGCTTCTGGACAAAATGCTCGGCGCAATCGGTCTTTCCCGCGACAAAAACTGCTATATCGCGAATATCGTAAAGTGCCGCCCGCCTGCAAACCGGAATCCTCTTCCCGAAGAAGCAGATGCGTGCCGGCCTTTCCTTGACGCACAGATTGCCGCTCTCAAACCAAAGGCTATTTTATGTGCGGGAAGCGTCGCCGTCAAAAATCTCTTTCACTCAAACGACGGTGTGATGAAACTCCACGGTCAGGTTCTGAATTTTAACGGTATCCCGGTTGTCACGACATGGCATCCAAGCGCATTGCTTCGTGCCCCGGAGAACAAACGCCCTGCCTGGGAAGATTTAAAGGCCTTCCGGGGCGTGCTTCAGGGAATAAATCCGAACTACGAGAAATAAAAAATGCCACACAGATTCGAGATTACTACGTAATCTCAATAACAATGAAGATGGATTTTGCGTAGCAAAATCGAATCTGTGTGGCAATAGAAAAATATGCCAAAACGTTTCCTTCAAGTCGTATTGAATATTCCTCTCAACCAGTCCTTCACTTATCTTGACTGTGAGAACCCGGACGAAAAAAGCCGGGTGGGATTCCGTGCGGACTTAAAATTCGGAAACCGCCGCATGACAGGCTTTATAATCAACGAAAGTGACACTTTGCCATCTGACTGCCCTGTCGAAGAAAGCAAAATCAGGCCCATCTTGCGAGTTTTGGACGAAGAGCCGCTTTTTGATACGGAAATTATCGAGCTTGCCCGCTGGGTTTCTCATTATTATCTTTGTTCTGTGGGCGAGGCAATTTCGGCCATGCTGCCGGGCGGAAAGCGTGAGAGTGATGCGGGCGGATTTTCTTTTCTGGAAGAAACTCCCGACACAAAAGCCCGCGCTTTGAGCGAAGAGCAGGCAAAAGCGGTGGATGGAATCTTAGGAATTAGCAGTAAGCAGTTAGCAGTTGAGGGGGAAGGCCTTCCCCTCGCTCCAACCGCATTCGCGTTTTCCGCTACCCCTTCTGCGGGGTGCGGTTCAGGCACAGCCTTCACCGAGACTCGCTCAAAACTTGCCTCGCAAGTTTTGCCCCTGACGGGTCGTTCCCTACCCAGCAACGCCCCAAACTTACATTATCTTTATGGTGCTACCGGCACTGGCAAAACCGAAGTTTTTATGCAGGTTTGCGAACGGCTTCTGGCGCAGGGAAAGGGCGTGATTTACCTTGTGCCGGAGATTGGTCTTACTCCTCAGGTTACTCAGGCTGTTCTTTCACGATTCGGAAACACCGTCGCAGTCCTTCATTCAGGACTTACTCCAAGCCAGAAATTAAGCGAGTGGCGGCGGATTTTAAATCGTGAAGCCCGCATTGTAATCGGAGCCAGAAGCGCGGTTTTTGCCCCTGTTCCTGATTTGGGGATGATTATAATCGACGAGGAGCATGACGGCTCCTATAAATCCGGGAATACGCCGCGCTATCATTCAAGGCAGGTTGCGATGTACCGCTGTGCAAGAAAAAAAATTCCTTTGCTCATGGGCAGCGCAACTCCGAGCGTCGAAGCCTGGAACATGATGAAAACAGGCGGAATTCAAAAGCACACTCTCACAAAGAGGCTTGCGGGCGGTGCCATGCCTCAAATCAAATGCGTGAACCTCACAGGTCTTTCTATTGACGGAGCAATTTCCCCGGTTCTCCAAAAAGAAATTGAATCAACTCTGGCCCAAAAAAGGCAGACAATCCTCTTTTTAAATCGCCGCGGATTCACTCACTTCTTCCGCTGCAATTCATGCGGATTCGAGCTCAAATGCAAAAACTGCTCGGTCTCGCTCACTTTCCACAAGGCCGAAAAACGCCTGCGCTGCCATTATTGCGGATATTCAGTCTCGCCGCCGCAAAGCTGTCCTGAGTGCGGCTCCCTTGACGTGGGCTATTCCGGCTTCGGCACGGAATTCATCGAAAATGAAGTTAAGGCGAAATTCCCCAACGCACGCATTGTCCGCGTGGACACCGATTCCGTCTCTCACAAAGGCGAACTTTCCGAAAAAATCGAGGCTTTCAAAAAAGGTGACTTCGACATTATGCTTGGAACTCAGATGGTCGCAAAAGGCCTCAATTTCCCCAATTTAAAGCTTGTTGGCGTGATTCTTGCGGACACGGGGCTTCACATGCCTGACTTCCGTGCCGCCGAACGAACTTTCTCGCTGATAACTCAGGTTGCGGGCAGGGCAGGCCGTTTCTTCCCGGACGGAAAAGTCCTCGTTCAGACTTATTGCCCGGATTCAGCCCCGATTGCTTATGCCGTGGCCGGAAAGACCGAAGAATTTTACGAAAGTGAAATCCAGACCCGCGAAATGCTGAACTTTCCTCCCTTTGCCCGCCTTTTGCGCATGGTTTTCCGTGCTCCTTCCGAATCTCAGGCGGTATCTGGTGCGAACGGAGCGGCTTCTATTCTTTATCAGATTTTGCGCGGGGTACAGTCTTCTTCACAGGCAAACGCTTCAAAAATGCAGGATGCTGCCAGACACACGGAAATTCTGGGCCCTGCCGAGTGTCCTCTTTCAAAAATCGCGGCCAATTACCGCCAGCAAATCATTTTGCGGGGACCTTCAATCAGTCTTCTTCAGTATATGGCCCATACTTTTGCCGAAAATTACAAGGCTCCGGGCGAAGTTTACATTGAGTACGATGTTGACCCTGTATCGCTTCTTTAGGTAAAATTATAGTCTATATGCGAATCGCCATGTTTACAGATGCGTATTATCCGCGCATCAATGGTGTCACAGTTTCGGTCCACTCCTATGCAGCGGAACTTACGAAACTTGGCCATACAGTTTGCATTGTCTGCCTCGATTACAGCGAGGAACAGCAGAAAAAATCATTTTTCTCACAGAAAGACAGCGATCAAAAGTCTCCATTTAAGATTGTTCGAATTCCTTCATGGTCGTTCAGTGCAATTTCAAAAGAAGACAGGGTTGCCCGCTTCGACAAATGGCGGCGGGTTAAAAAGGCCATGAAAGCCTTCAAGCCTGACGTGATTCATATCAATTCCGAATGGGTTATCGGCTACTTTGGTGCCATGTTTGCCCATCATTACAAAGTTCCATTTGTATTTACTTTCCATACGATGTGGGAAGATTATCTGGTCAATTACGTTAATTTCCTCCCGGATTTCAGTCTCCGAAAAATCGGCCGTTCAGTCGTAAAATTTTATCTCAAGAGAGCTGACCTTATTATTGCTCCTACCGAAAAAATTTCATCGGTCGTTCACGAATACGGAATTCAAAAGCATGTGGAAATTCTTCCTACCGGCATTCCTGACAATCTTGAAAAATTTTCCCTCATCCGTCAGACAGCCCTTGGACTTCAGCTTTCAAAAAAATGCCCGCAGATAAAGGGTAAAAAAATCCTGCTCTTTGTCGGGCGCATCGTAAAAGAAAAAAATCTTTCCTTCCTTTTCGACGTGCTTGAATCCGTGCAGAAAAAATTCCCCAAAACGGCTTTGCTTTTCGTGGGCGGCGGGCCTTATCTTGAAGATTTACAGGAACTTGCTGCCGAGCGAAAATTATCGAAATCCGTGGCATTTGCAGGTTATGTTCCTTCCCCGGATATGGTTTACTTCTATAAAATGGCTCAGGTTTTTGTCTTTCCAAGCAAAACTGAAACTCAGGGACTCGTCACGGTTGAGGCCATGCTTTCGGGGCTGCCTGTTGTCGCAATCGGTGAAATGGGCACTGTGGACGTAATGCAGGGCGACCACGGCGGTTTTATGGTCAAAGATGACGTCGCTGAGTTCAGTGATAAAGTCGTTGCATTGCTTAAAAATCAGCAGCTTCGCAAAAAAAAGGCTCAGGAAGCTTTGGACTGGGGCAAAAAATGGAAAATTTCTGCTCTTACGCCGCGTCTGCTTGAATGTTACGAAAAAGCAGCCCTGATTTGCAAAAATAAGCATCCGTAAACAATTTAAAATTCACATTAAGGAATAAAAAATCATGAAAAAATTCATTTTGATTCTCTTCTCCGTTTTTAGTCTTCAGTTTTCGCTTTTTGCACGTGGTGAGCAGGAGCTTGTCCCGTGCGGGCACTGGATTTATGATTCGATTCTTGCGATTTCCCTTGATGCTGGAATCGTGAATTTCGCTGACTGTGCTCCGTATTCGATTCAGGAACTCAAAGTTTATCTTTCTGAAATTGACTATGATTCTCTGAGCGAAGCTTCAAAAACAGAATACGACAAAATTTTCGATTATTTTAAAGAAGAAACAAAACTTTCGATTGGCTATGACATCCTTTCAATCGGAATGGAGCCAAGCTTGAATATTTCGGGCTTCGGAAAGTCTTCGACGGATGTTGACTGGGTTTTTGACCGTTATTCAAGAAAGCCTCTTTTGGATGTTCCTGCCACAATCACCGCCGGTGATTATGCTACTTTCAGTATGGACACGTATCTTGGCCAGAACCGCGGAATGAGTCTCCACAATTTCAATCACATGAACGTTCCTCTTGCCGCAGATCAAATTGACATCGAATTCCCGGACACAGGTTATTTTTCAACCGGCAAAATGCTCACGGAAAAAACAGGTTTCGGCTTTCAGCTTGGAAGCGGCTCCCGTTCAATCGGAAAAACTTTGACAGGCTCAATGATCTGGTCGGACTATCTCACAGGCGTCGCTTACGCACAAATGGAATTTTACAATCCTGTTTTTAAATACACTGGCTCAATTTCTCAGTTCAATGTTGACAAATACATGTACGCGCATCAGATTGACGTGCGGCTTTTCAAAAAATTGCAGGTTACTTTCCTTGAAGGTCTTTTGGTTTATGCACCGATGGAGTTGCGTTTCATGAATCCGTGGACAATATTCCATGGATTTGCGGCTTGGCGAGATTATGATTCTTCTGCGGATGATACCGAATCCAATACTTGTGACTATTTTGGCGTAAAATTTCAGTTGACTCCTGTCAGAAACTGGCGTCTTTACGGACTTTTTGCGATGACTCAGTTCCAGACTCCGTTCGAGACTGGCAATTTTGAAGATGATGCGACTCCGAACGGTCTTGGACTTCAGGGCGGCACTGATTTCTTCATTCCTGCAGCTGGCGGAAGATTCAGATTCTCTGTCGAAGGCAGCTGGGCAGATCCGTATCTTTACATCAAGGAAAGCCCAAACTGGTCAATGGTCCGCACTTACAGCGAAAATATCGGAGATTACTCAGTGTTTTACGAGTGGATTGGCTCGCCGTTTGGCCCGGACACGATTTCCGCAGAGTTAAAGATGGGCTACGAAGTTCCGTCAAAATGGGCAGTTGATTTGATTTATCTTTATATGGCTCGTGGTGAATATTCTGGAAGTTCTGTTTTCAATCCGAGCGTGTGGGGCGGTTCAAAACGGCCTGACAACGGTGATGAACTTGGTGACAGAAGCCGTGCCGGTTACAGCTGGCCTTTCCCTGATACCTACGAAGGTGACGAAAATCAGGGATACCGAAAAAGTCTTCAGTCTCTTGCAAGTCCGTCTGGTACTCCTGAATACGTAAACAGACTTTCTTTGCGCGGTACTATCAAACCAACAGAATACCTGACATTTGTTTTGCAGCCGAGCTTCGTAATGATTTTGAACCGTCACAACCAGCAGGGTGAGAATGTGCACGGATTTGAGGTTGCGGCAGCTGTGAACTTAAAGTTTATCAGTAATGTGAAATAAATTAGTGACAACTGCTGATTAAATTGAGGAATTTTTTTATATGAAAAAAATTATTGCATCTGTTTTTGGAGTTCTATTTCTTTCTTCGCTTGCTTTTTCTCAGACCAGCGTAGAAATTAACGATTCTTTTTATAATCAGGCACAAGTCTGGGAACTTCGTGGATTGACAGGCACTTTGCCACAGCTAAGACCATATCCTGTCAACGTAATCAAACGCATTCTGAACGATGTCATTGAGAACGGCTCCGAAAAAGACTCGGAATTTGCGAAATCTGAATATGAGCGTATTTTTGAAAAACCCTGGTCTCCGTATTTTAAGGCGACTGGTGGTGCAAAACTCAGCAACAACAAATTTGATTCTGAATCAGAAAGCAAGGTGAACAAAGATTTTCACACAGAAGTGGGAATTGGAGGCGACCTTGTTCTCCATGAGCTTGCTTCCGTTGGCTACAAATTCGGCATTTACGCTCAAAGAAATGATTTTGCAGATCATTCTCCGCTTTACACAATAATGGAAGAAGATTCGATTTTTGATCCTGTTGATGCAGGCCCTCTTACGGCTTATCTCAACTGGAATATGAATCTTGCCGTCGGAAATGAATCAGTTTACGGAACTGGCGGTATGAACAGGCTTGGTTTCGGTGTTTTCCACGGTGACGGACTTGCTTTGAGCGATGCCGGCTACCATTCTGCAAACATCACTTTCAATGCCACAACTGAAAAATGGAGCTATGCTTCGGCTTATGAAACTATCGGTGTTACCCGCAACATGGGAAAAGAAGCAACAGACGGAAACAACTGGCTTGAATCTGGCAAATATCTTGCTTTCCATGCGCTCAAATGGCACGCTTTTGAAAAATTCAACCTCACTTATTATGAAAACATCATTTTTGGACCTTACAACAATCTTTCTTATATTTCTCCGGCTCCTTACTACGCAGTCCAAAATATTGGCGGTGCGAACGACAACCTTCAGATGGGCCTTCTTTTTGAAATTAAGCCGGTAAAAGGCCTCAATTGGACGACAGATTTTTTTGCTGACGATATTGAGCTGAACGAAGTCCTGAAATTCAATTTTGACACAAAACTTCGCTTCGGTTTCCAGACTGGATTGATTTATGCTCCACAAGATTCTGTCTGTTCAAAAGTTTCTTTCAATTACACGGCTGTAATGCCTTATGTTTATGCTCACTGGCAGTATGATGACGCAAATTCTGGTGGATTTACAGGCAAAACATGGAACCGTCAGAATTACACGAACTCAGGAATCAATATCGGTTCTAGTCTCGACCCGAATTCCGACAAAATTTCTTTGAACGCAACATTTAAGCCTGCCAGAAATCTTTCGGTCAATCTTTTCGGAAACTTCATCCGTCATGCCAACGGTGCGGAAGATTTTTCTGACGACGAGGCAGCTGAATACATGCTTGCTCAGCCGGGAACTTACGCCACGAACGGTACCCTTTACATGAGCCAGATGTTTTCTCGCCCAGACGAAGACAACGGTGGTCATGTGGATTCAGCCTGGGAAAAACTGGGATTCATGACAAGTGATCACAAAATGTACGTGGCTCAGTTCGGCGCAAATGCGGAATACACTTTTGCCCGCACAAAATACGGCCGGTTCAGCCTGTGCGCGGGATACACGTTCGAGTACATCAGAAACAACGGCGTGAACAATCATATTTATCGTGGCGGCCTGGAATATGACAAAAACGAGGATGGCACTTATGCTGCTGGCGGAAACATTTACGCAAGCTGGGATGAACTCAAAAAATCCAGCTACGTTCAGAATGCCGTCAAGGAAGCCAGGGAAAACTGGGCAAAACAACTCTACGACAGCGTGAACAATTATATTTCAGTTTCGATGAAATATTCATACTAGGGAACCACAGATTACACAGATGAGCACAGATTATATTTCTTTAATATGAAGTCTTTCTCATTTATCACGCTCTCTGTGGGCTCAGTGAACTCTATGAGGAACTTAATCTGTGAAATCTGTGACATCTGTGGTTTAATAATAATCTGTGGAAATCAGTGCAAATCTGTGGATAAAATATAAATAAGGAAAAGTTTATGGAATACACGAAATTTTATATCGGAAAAATCGGCGAGCTTATTCTTAAAGGCTCTAATATCAAGACTTTTGAGACACAGCTTGTCAGAAATACAAAGGCTTATCTCAAAAATGTGAACGCCCGTGTCTCTCTCATGGCAGGCCGTCTTTATGTTGAATGTGATGACGAGGCACAGGAGCGGGTTGAGTTTGCTCTTTCACACCTGATTGGAATCACCGGCTGGGCACAGGCTGTTATTGTCGAAAAAAACATCGAGGCAATCAAGCAGGAAGTTTTGAACGAGGCAATCAAGGCCCGCGATGAAGGCGCAAAAACTTTCAAGCTTGAGTCACGCAGAAGCGACAAGTCTTTTCCTTATGACCATTACGGAATCTGCTCAGAGGGTGCGAGCCTTGCCTACAATCAGAAAATCCTTGATGTCGATGTCAAAAATCCTGACGTGGTGATTATGGTCGAAGTGAGGGACCGCTGCTTCGTTTACTCAAACCGTACCAAAGGCCGCCGTGGGCTTCCGGTTGGCGTGAGCGGGAAGGGGCTGTTGCTTCTTTCCGGCGGACTGGATTCCCCGGTTGCAGGCTACAGAATGCTCCGCCGCGGAATGACGATTGACTGCGTTTACTTCCACGCATATCCATACACAAGCGATGAGGCGCGTGAAAAGGTCGAGCATCTGGCAGAAATCTTGAGCGGCTACGGGCTCAGGATTCACATCAACACAATTCCTTTTACTGAAGTTCAGATGCAGATTAAAAAGAAGTCACCGGAAGCCTACACGACTCTCATGCTCCGTTTGTGCATGATGAAAGCCGCAAATATGCTCGCAGAAAGAATCGAAGCCAGCTGTCTTATCACGGGCGAAAGCCTTGGCCAGGTTGCAAGCCAGACAATCGAGAACATGAGCTGCACCGAAAGCATGGCAGAATACCCGCTTTTACGTCCGCTCGTCGGCACCGATAAAGAAGAAATCGTTGAGATTGCCAAGGAAATCGGCACTTACGAGACTTCGATTCTGCCTTATGAAGACTGCTGCGTTCTTTTCAGTCCGCGTCACCCGGTTCTTCGCTCAACGGTCGAAGAAGCCCAGAAAATTTACAAAGAACTTGAAGTTGACGACTTGGTTCGTGAGGCATTCGAAAAACGCGAAATCAAACTCTACGAGGTGTAATAAACTTATTAAAAACTCCAAGTTTTAGCTATTTTTAGAATTTTTTTTTGGATTTTTCTGACTTTTTTTCATTTGCATTGCCGAAAATCGATTTTTTTTGGAAATAAATATGTAGATGAAAAAGAGGAGGTAATCTATGAAAAAAAATTTCATCAATCAATTTCTTGGCATTGTTTTTATCAGTGCCGCAATCGTTTTGGCAGTCCTTGTTTTTGTCGCACCGGTTTCATGCCGGTTGACAGAAGAAGGAATTGAAATTGTTCCGGCTGATACGACAGCACCTTCAGTTGAAAATTTTTTGGTAACTGGAAGCCGTACTGTTTCATTGGCTTGTTCCGAAAAAATTGTTCTCGATAAAATCTGTATTCTTGAGCTTACAGATGAAAATTCCTTCGAAGACAGCGTGTTTTTGGGAGCTGACGAAGAAAATGCCTTTGCCGTGGCAAATGTAATTTCTTACAGTGAAGATGGTAAAAGTGCGGACGTGGAACTTTCGGAGGACATGGCTGTTGGCAAATCCTATGTTTTTTCTGGTGTTGTCTATGATATTACCGGCAACAGTCTTGAATTTTGTCAGAAATTCATGGGCTACAACAAAAATCCTGCCCGCCTTATTTTCAACGAGATTCGTACGACTTACAACAAGTCAAAATCCGCGGTTGAGTTCATTGAATTTTATGTCTTAAAATCCGGAAATCTGTTTGGTCTTGAATATGTCAGCACTGCGAATGGCGAGGCAAAAAAGTATTCGTTCCCGGCAATCGATGTAAAAAGAGGTGAATATATCACATTGCATGGGAAAATCCTCGAAGGCATGGAAGATGATGCGCTTGATGAGCTTGATGACGACTTTACCCTTTCAAAAGCGAATGAAAGTTGTGATACAGCGCGTGATTTATGGAAAAGCGGCGATGAAAAAATCGTCTCAAATACGGACGTTCTTGTTCTCAGGGATTATCTTTCAAAAGAAATCAAAGATGCGGTTCTTTTGAGTCAGTCCGGCAAAAAATCATGGCCCAAAAAGGCAATGACGGAATATGCAGAAAAAGCTTGTTCTCTTGGATTCTGGCCGGAAGGCTCTTTGCCAGAGAATGCTGTCTGTACGGATTCAATGACATCTTCGATTTTCCGCTCGATTTCGCGCAAAAATATTGAGAAAATTGCAGAGAGATTTCCAGATGAAAATGAATTGCCGAAATGCATCGCAAGTTCTGCTTCCGACTGGATTATAACCGATAAAGTTACAGTGAATAAAGTAACGACATCTGGCGCAACTCCAGGCTATGAAAACAGTACGAATCCGTTTGTCGCAAAATAGCTAGCAATTTGCCGTAATGTGTGCTAATATAAAAGAATGTCTGAATTATTAGCACCTGCCGGCAATATCGAGGCACTTGATGCCGCTATCGGCGAAGGTGCGGACGCAGTTTATCTTGGTCTCAAAAGCTTTAATGCGCGTCTCCGCACCTCAAATTTTGCATGGAATCAGTTTGAAGCGGC
>CACZYY010000052.1:25345-34070 GCA_902785455.1 uncultured Spirochaetaceae bacterium | reverse complement strand
CTTCGCAGCATAGCTGCTCGGAGACTCACTCAAAATGCTCCACCGGAGCATTTTGCCGGCTACGCCGTCGTTCCCTAGCTTTCGATAAGCCGATTTCACGACTGGGAGTCGTTTTTTGATACAGCCCGCAAATCCTAATCTTCCCTACCTTACTTTTTCACCCACTGTGTCAAAATTTCTTCCGAAAATGTATCAAAATTACCTTTGTTATCTTTATAACGTGGCAATTTCAATTGAAAACTTTTTAACTAATTTCCTCAGAACCTACCCCATGCCATTTTCCGCCAAGGAACTTCTGGCGATGCTTTGTGGGCTTGGACATAAAATAACTCTTGCGGAGCTTATTGATTTTCTTGATAACGATCCGCGAGCTTTTGCCCTGCAGAAAAAAATGTACATTACCAGAGCCGGAGCATTTACCGGTCAGCTTTTCAGTTTTGTTCCGACTCAGCGTGAAGTTGAGCAAAAAGTTTTTGTTCCGGGCGACCGTTGCATGCCGTTCGTGGATTTGGACGTTCTTTCATATTCACTCACTTTTGAGTTTTTGGGCCAGGAGCTTCCTAAAAAGCTCTTCTCAACTGACTGTAATACAGCCAGAGATATGTTCTGCTTATATGGTGATGAATTTTCTGCCCAGTATATCAGTTCAGATCCAGCCTGCAAGGATTTGCATATTCCAGAACGCGATTTTGAGCTTCCTTTAAAAATGAATCTCACGGGCATTTCTCTTGAGCCGATTTTTGAAAAGGTTGATTTCAAATATGGCGACAGAATTTTGTGCCGTGTTTATGACTGGGACAAAGGCATCATCGAAATGATTCCGATCCTTGAACACAAACTTAATCCGTTTCAAATCAGTTCCGAAGATATGGAGCGGCATAAATGGTTTGAAACTCTTGAAAAAGCCCTTCTCGAAAGTTTTGACAGCATGGGGCCTTGTTCCGGGATTGAAGAGCAGCTCGCGAACGTGTTTTACGAGCACCGAAAAGAGCTTTGTGTGCCTGATTGTGGTTCAATCCATGAATTCCTTGATTTGTCCAAAAAAGTCGGAATGGAGCTTTTTGGTGTCGAAACCCGTTTGTGGTTCAAAGGTCAGGATGTTCCGGCGGTCGGCAAGTGGAATCAGGGCTTGTACGAGGACACTGGCAGGGCAATCCCGTTCTTCGCGCTTCCTGATTTCGTGATCGACTGTTATATCAAAGACCAGATGTACGAAAAAAAGGACGATCTCAAAGAAATTATCGAAAAAATTCTCCCGAAAGAGCTGCCCATATCAAAAGAAGAAAAAGATATGCTTGCATTGCAAATAGAGAATAGAAATGCTATACTTCGCAAGCAGTATAATTGGTTTGCAGACTTTGCAAATGGTTCACTCCGCCATCGTGCGCTCAAGTTGTTTGGGGAAGTTGGCTCCCTTGTTTTTGAGCTTGATTGCGACAACAAAGAACTGGACATGCTCCCTCAGCAGGAACTTGTCACGCTTTCTCAGTTGTACACGCACATCTCTAGAATTCTGGAGATTTTGTCTGAAGATTCTGAATGTGAAGAAGAAGAAGCGTGTGCAATGGAGCTTTCTCTTGAAGGCATGGAGATGAACTTTGAGGATATAAAACCGCTATTAATTTCGGCCTTGGATAAGGTCAAAAAGAATAGATTTAATGTCATCTAGCAGATTCAGTTCGTTTGAACAAAAATCTGGGCAAGAGCATTGAATTATCTCTGAACATTTCCGAAAGAAGTTTCAGAGATTAAAAAAATTACTCTTAAAAGGTAGGGTTTTATTATGAACAGTGTAGGTATTGCAGCTGTTGCAAAGTCGATTCGCAGCCTTTCTATGGATGCGATTCAGAAAGCTAATTCAGGTCATCCGGGACTTCCAATGGGAGCGGCAGAAGCTGCGGCTGTTCTTTACGGCGAAGTGTTAAAGCACAACCCGGCAAATTCAAAATGGGCAGATCGCGATCGATTCGTTCTTTCAGCTGGTCACGGCTCAATGCTTCTTTACAGCATCCTGCACCTTGCAGGCTATAAAGTTTCAATGGATGACATCAAATCATTCCGTCAGGTTGGTTCAAAATGCCCAGGTCACCCGGAATTTGGTGACACAGACGGTGTTGAATGTACAGCAGGTCCGCTCGGTCAGGGCGTTTCAATGGCTGTCGGTATGGCAATCGCTGAGTCAATGCTCGCTGCCCGATTCAATACAGCAAACCATAAAATCGTAGACCACTACACATATTCTTTGGTTGGCGAAGGATGCTTGCAGGAAGGTGTTTCTTCTGAGGCTTGTTCTCTCGCTGGAAACCTCAAACTTGGAAAACTCATCGTTCTTTACGATCAGAATAAAATTTCTATCGACGGATGCACAGACATCACTTTCACAGACGACATCGCAAAACGCTACGAAGCTTACGGCTGGCAGGTTCTCAAAGGAGACATGTACGATGTTGAGGGCATGGTCAAGCTCATTAACGAAGCAAAAGCTTGCTCAGACAAACCTTCTTTGATTATGCTCAAGTCTGTAATCGGTAAGGGCGCACCAAAAGAGAACACAGCTGACGTTCACGGAGCACCATTGGGTGTTGACGGCGTTAAGGCTGCCAAAAAAACTCTTGGTCTTCCTGAGGACAAAGATTTCTACGTTGAGCCTGCTGCTTACGACTTCTTCAAAGAGAAGGCAAAGGACTTTGCAAAGGCAGAAGCCGACTGGAACGCAGAGTTCGCAGCCTGGGCAAAAGAAAATCCGGAGCTCAAAAAACAGTGGGATGCTTTCCACTCAGACGCTGCTACAGCAGAAGTTCCTGATTTTGAATACAAAGTTGGTGATTCATGCGCAACTCGTGATGCATCGGGCAAAGGCCTCAACATGATTGCTGCCCGCTACGGCAACCTGGTCGGTGGTTCAGCTGACCTTATGGGACCAAACAAAACTGCATTCAAGTCTTATGACGAAGGTACATATTCAGCAACAAACCGCAAGGGCCGCACAATCGAGTACGGTATCCGTGAATTTGCAATGAGCGCAGTTTGTGCTGGTATTTCATTGCACGGTGGCTTGCGTCCATTCTGCGCAACATTCCTTGTATTCGCTGATTACCTCCGTCCGTCACTCCGCGTTGTTTCTTTGATGAAGCAGCCTGTAATCTACGTTTTCACACACGATTCAATCTACGTCGGCGAAGACGGCCCAACTCACCAGCCAATCGAGACAATGACTTCATTGCGTGCAATTCCAGGCGTTCAGGCAATCCGTCCGGGCGACCCGGAAGAGTCAATCGAAGCATGGAAAATCGCTTATGCTTCAAAAGATCATCCTGTTTGTATGGCTTTCACTCGACAGGCACTTCCTGTTTACGAAAAAGCAGACAAAAACTGGAAGAAAAACATGGCTGAAAAGGGTGCATATGTTGTTCAGGAAGGAAGCGCAAATCCTGACATCACAATCCTTGCAAGCGGTTCAGAAGTCAGCATGGCTTTGGATGCAGCAAAACTCGTCAGCGGCAAAACAATCCGCGTAGTTTCTGTTCCAAATTTGAAGAAATTCGAAAATCTTTCAAAAGCAGATCAGAATGCTATCATCGGAAACGCAAAACGCATCGTTTGTACAGAGGCTGGAATCAGCATGGAGTGGCTTCAGTTCACTTCAAAAGAAAACTGCTTCTGTTTGGATAACTTTGGTACATCTGGCCCGGCTAAGAAAGTTGCAGAGTTCTTCCATTTCACAGCAGCTGATTTTGCAGAGATGTTGAAGAAATAAAAATCTCGGTTAAACTAAGGTTTTGTTTAATCGGATAAATACAAAAAAAGCAGGCTTCCAGTCGTGGAAGCGGCTTATCGAAAACTAGGGAACGACGGCGTAGCCGGCAAAATGCTCCGGTGGAGCATTTTGAGTGAGTCTCCGAGCAGCTATGCTGCGAAGGCCAGCTCGCCTGCTACACGCGTTTTGTGCTTGTAATTATATACGTTTGCCGCTTATGCGGCAGCACAAAACGAGTGTTTTCGTAAGCCGTCCCACTCCTTCACGCCTGCTTTTTTTGCGTTTATTGGTTTTGCTAAGCTTTATCTGATATTTGTTTCTTATTTAGATTTGCGTTTATTTACTATCCAGCCGGCTACTCCGAAGCCTATTCCTGCCAGGATCATTAAAAAACATAGAATCTGGCCGGTGGAGATGTTTAGAAGGCTTGTGTTCATGTAGAGCGGGGCGTTGGATTCGGTGGCGAATCTGTAGCCGATGTCTGCGTCTGGCTCTCGGAAATATTCGATGAAAAAGCGGAAGATTCCGTAGCCTCCTGAGTAGAGGGCGATTAAAAATCCGTCGAATGGCTTTCTTTTGTGGAAAAACCAGAGTATTGAAAACAAGATAAGGCCTTCAAAGAGCGATTCGTAAAGCTGGCTTGGGTGGCGCGGCAAATTAACAAGGTTTGTGCTGGCTTCCATGCCGATTTTGGTCATAAAGTCCTGAACCCATGCTTTTGATGCGGAGAACTTTTCTGCGTGTGGAAAAACCATGCCCCATGGAGCGGTGGTGATTCTTCCGTAAAGCTCGCCGTTCATGAAGTTGCCGATTCTGCCGAAAGTGTATCCGAGCGGAATCGCCGTGACCATTGCGTCCGTCCATTTGAAGAAAGAGACTTTGTTCTTCCAGCACCAGAAAATTGTGCCGACAGCCCCCCCGATGAATCCGCCGTGATAGCTCATGCCCGCCAGACCTGTGAACCTGCCGTTCTGAAAAGGCCAGAAAATGAGCCACGGCTTTTTGAGATAAATCCCGGAAGTGTCATAGACTAGAGTTGAGAAAACACGTGCGCCAATCAGCAGAAAGACGATACCTGTGGCGATGAAACTGAAAATGTCGTCTTCGGTAGCCTTTCTCATTGTGCCGTCAGCATTTTGTCCGTCCAATGCACCCTCACGAAGCAATTTCTTGAGAACCAGAAATGCTGTTCCGAATGCGAAAATGTACATGAGTCCGTACCATCGCAAAAGGCTCAGAACCGGCACGCCGGGGAAAATTTCTGGATGAATCCAGGACGGATAATTTATATACAAAGGAAAAATCATAGTTTAAATCCTTGTTTTGCGGCTTTTACGAGCCGTGACTTTAACATGATGTTTTCGTTTTTGAGCTGAGTGAGTTCATATTGCTGGGTCTTAATCATTTCGGCAAGTTCTCCCACGTTCAAAGCGCCGCTTCCGACCAAATCCTCAACGTAAGACATTTTTGCTGAGTAATCATCAGAGGCTTCTTCTGTGGCCTGTTCAAAACTTTCGTCGAAGCTCAAGGACTCTGTTTGCATGATTTTTTCTGCGATGCGGAAAATTGCCTGAGCGAGCACGGAATTTGGCTTGTAGACTGTTACCGGCAGGCTTGAAGAAAGGGCTTTGTCCTGCATTGAGTCACGGTACATCACGCCAAGAGACTCAACATCAAGGCCGAGATACTGCTGGCATGAGCGACGGATTTTTTGTGCTTTATCAGCATCTTTTGGCTCGTCAATCATGTTCATAATCAGCCGTGGCCGGAACTGGGAGAGACGTTTTTTGAATTTTTCGCCATTTTCAGGGTCGATTTCAGAGATTTTTTCAATAAGTTTTGGAATATACAACCGCTGTAAAGAAGCCGAATCATTACGAAGTTTTGCGATGTAGTCAGCCGCTTTTGAATTCTTTTTGAAAGTGGCCGCCATGAGTCGGAAAACTGCGTTTTTGAGGAAAAGATAGCCGTTAAGTGTTGCCGTGACTGTAGGTGCCGTGACAATAATTCCTTGCGGGGAAATAAGAAATAAATCCAAGATTGTGAGGTGTGTGCCCGCTCCCAAATCAACGATAAGATAATCAGCGTCAACGTTATGGAATTTTTTAATCAGTGAATTTTTTTGAGCGACTTTGAGCGCACTCAATCCTGGAATTTCTGAATCGCCCGCGATAAAACTTACATTTTGGTAATCTGTGGGCGTGATGATTTCTTCAAATTTTGACTCACCTGTGAGAAAAGTACCTATCCCTTTTTTGGGAGAGTTTTGACCGATAACAAGATGAAGGTTCGATGCTCCCAAGTCTAAGTCCGCGAGAATAACTTTTTTGCCCGCCTGACCGAGAGCGATTGCTAAATTTGCGGAAAGAAGGCTTTTTCCAACTCCGCCTTTACCGCTTGCTACTGGAATAATTTGCATAAAATTGATTATATCACACTTTTCTTTCTTTATAAAGATTGATTTTTCTCCTATAGAAACATAAAATAGAATTAATATGAAAAATTTTGATTCTATTATTAAACGTGTAAATTCAATTCTTTTGATTTTTATAATTGCTCTTTTTGCGTCTCAATGTTTTGCTCAGTCAGCTTCAAATTCCGCCACTGAAAAAACTTCAAAATCCCGTCAGTGCATGGAACTTATGAACGGTGTTTTTGATTTTGTTCAGCGTAATTACGTTGATGAAATTGACCCGCAGGTTCTTTATGAAGGCGCGCTCAAAGGAATGCTCGAAGCCCTCAAAGACCCATACACAGTCTATCTGGACAAATCAAGTTTCAGAAATATAAATGACACCACTTCCGGCTCATTCGGTGGCGTCGGTTTGCAAATTTCAAAGCCGGTCGAAAACAGCCCTGAAAAGCCAGCTTTTGTAGAAGTTGCTTCCCCAGTTGAGGACACTCCTGGTTTTAAAGCCGGAATCCTGGCAGGCGACTTGATTATTTCAATTAACGGCACTGACACTTCCACAATCACGATGGAGCAGGTCCTTGATATGCTCCGTGGCAAGGTCGGTGAAAGCGTCGATTTGATTATCCGCCGTGGCAAAAATATGGAATTCCCGGTTACGCTTGTTCGTGCGATTATCGAAGTTCCGGTCGTAAAATATGGCATGATTGAAGGCACAAAAATCGGCTATGTCCGCTTGATTGAGTTCACTCCTCACACGGTTGAGCGCACTCAGGAAGCTCTTGATTCATTCCAGAAAAATGGTGCGACAGGCTTGATTATTGATTTGCGAAACAATCCTGGCGGCTTGATTACAAGTGCGGCTGACATCGCAGACAAGTTCATCGATAATGGTCCGATTGTCTCAACAAAGAGCCGTCTTTCATTTGAGAATTCAGTTTTCACGGCAACTCCCAAAAAGACAACCGTGCGCAACATGCCGATTGTAGTTCTTATCAATAAAGGAAGTGCTTCTGCTTCAGAAATTGTCAGCGGTGCCCTCAAAGACAACCACCTTGCATACCTTGTTGGTCAGCGCACTTACGGCAAAGGTTCTGTTCAGCAGGTTTTGCCACTTTCTTCTGCCGACGGAATCAAAATCACGATGGCCCGCTATTACACACCGAGCGACGTTAATATCGATAAGATTGGAATCCCGCCTGATCGTGAAGTTTTGTTCCCGGTTTTGAGCGAAGAGGGAGAAAAGCAATATCTTGAGCTTTACAAATCTACTGAAATTGCAGATTTCGTTGACGGTCGTTCTGACTTGACCGAAAAACAGATTTCAGATTTTGCCAAGAAGCTTAAGAAAAAGTACTCTGAGATTGATGAGTCAAGTTTACGAAAGCTTGTTCGTAACGAAGTCAACAAAACTAAGGGCACTATGCTCTACGATTTGGACTACGACATCCAGCTCAACGAAGCAATTTCAATCTTGCAAAAAGAAGACTTTACCACACTGATTAAAAACACAAAGACTCTCAAAGAGCTTCAGGATCTAGCTGTGCTTGAAGAAAAGAAAGACGAGAAAAAATAGTTGCGACAATACGTTTCTCAGAAAAATCTCGATACACAAGGGCTTCTCACAATAATCGGCAAGGATTACCGGTACTTGAGGAATGTCCTGCGTCTTGTGACCGGCGACATGATTCATGTGCGGCTTCCGGGTGGCGAGCTTCAACCCATGACCGTATGCCAGATTGACGAAAAGGGCAAAAAAATCATTTTGCAGGTGTGCGATACTGTAGAAGCTGGCGAGGGCGAAAATCAGCCGGAAGAGACAGATTCAATTGAGAGCACGGAATTTACGCTTTTTATGGCTGTGCCAAAATCTTCAAAGATGGACTTGATTGTGCGGCAGGCGACGGAGTGCGGAGTCGCAAGAATAATTCCTGTGCAGACCGAATTTTCTCAGACTGGCGGCGAAAAAATGAATTTCCGTGGTGAGCGTTTTGAGCGCATTATCAAAGAAGCGCGTCAGCAGAGCGGAAGCCCGGTTGATACCAGAATCGAAAACTGTGTCACATTAAAAGAAGCGTGTGAAATCTGGAAGGCGGAGACCGAAAATATTTCAGAGTCAGAAACTCTTGCAGTTGTTCTTTATGAGCGGAATGATTCCACTGTTTCAATTCCTGAAGCTTGCGAAAAAAAGCAGAATCGCAAAAAAATCGCCCTTTTCTGCGGAAGCGAGGGCGGAATTTCCCCGGAAGAAGTAAAGTCTTTATGTGAAGCAGGTTTTACGGCGGTTCATTTGAAGACAAACATTCTTCGTTGCGAGACGGCCGCTCTTTATGGAATTGCGGCTTTGCAGGTAGAAGTCAGCAGGTAGTACAAAGACCTTGTAAGCGAGTAAAAATGGCTGCAGCCAGTTTTAGCTTAAATTCTAATAGCTTTGTAACTTTCCTGCTGTTCAGGGCAAACGCATTATAAAATACTTGCTGTCAAAAATGGCTTCCAGTCGTGAAAACGGCTTATCGGAATCTAGGGAACGACGGCGTAGCCGGCAAAATGCTCCGGTG
>CACZYY010000052.1:0-25324 GCA_902785455.1 uncultured Spirochaetaceae bacterium | reverse complement strand
TATATACGTTTGCCGCCCACGCGGCAGCACAAAACGAGTGTTTCCGTAAGCCGTTTCGCTCCCTTGCGCCATTTTCAATATAAAACTGGTTATAATGCGTTTGCCCTATCCTGCTGTTGAAATCCACTTAAATTTATGTTAATCTTTTTTCAATCATAGAATAGAGAATCAAAATGACTAGAATCGAATTGTTGGGCGTGCCGGTGGATGTGTGTCGGCCAGAAAATCTCGAAGAAGAAATCATGAAAATCCTTGAAAAGCCTGGCACAAAACAAATTGTTTTTCTTACTGTCTGGGATTTGCTCAAAGCAAGGAATAAAAAAAAGGATTTCGGAGATTGTTTGCATAATGCAGATTTGATTCTTCCTGTCTCAAAAAGCATTTTAAAAGGCGCGCGTTTTCTTAAGCTTCAGGTTCCTGTTCGTTACAATCCGTTCAATGCAGTCATTCAGATTCTTAACGCTCTCGATCATCATTATAAATCACTTTATCTTCTTGGGGCGCGCAAAAAGACTCTTCAAAAAGCTGAGCATAATGTTCATGATACTTTTAAGGGGCTTAGAATTGTGGGGCGTTACGTCGGGTATTTCCCAAAATCTTCTGAAGCCGATGTTGTTCAGGCTATTTACAAGGCCGCGCCTTCACTGGTGATTTTGAGTGAAGGAATCAAAGAAAAGAATCTTTGGGCTTATCATCGCCGCGATAAATTTTCTGCGAGCATTTTCTTGTATTATCATGATTGTATCGGAATTTTTGCCGGCCGAATACGTCGCGTGAGTGAAAAGACCTTCGATGCCGGCAAGGAAATTTGGAATGAAATCGGTCACAGTCCGTTCAAAGTTTTCCTGATTTTCCCATATATTCGATATAAATTGCTGCTGCTTTTCTACAGATTGTTCCGCAAGGACGGTAAACCCAAGGCCAAAGTCGAGTCTGGAATTTATCATGTTGAGAGCATAGAGAAAAAGGCGGAAAATCCTTCGTGATTGTTCTTTTTTCAGATGAAACCAGAGACTTTATTTTTCTCCGTGAGAATTCTGACTTACAGTTGCGGTTTGCTTCTGATTTTAACATGCTTCAAAAAATTTGCGAGAAATTTGGTGCCGAAAAAATCTTTGTTTCTCAAAAACTCGCTGATTCAAATTTCCTTTCCTATATAAACAAAGAATCTTTTCCGTTTCAAAAATATCAGAGAATCGAGGAGCTGTGCCCTTATTTTTGTAACTCCGCCGAAAACAATGAACCGGAAACTGATAAAGACCGTTCCATTCAAAATCTGCCGGCTTTCAAAAATCTTGTCGGTTCTTCATCCGCGATGAATAAACTTCGCCGGGAGATAATTAAAATTGCTTCCTGCGATTTGACGGTTCTGCTTTTGGGTGAGACCGGGACAGGCAAAACAACTGTCGCAAAGGCGATTCACGAACTTTCTGCCCGACGGGATAAGCCTTACAAAGATTGCGTTCTTTCAAATTCAAATGAATCTCTTGTTGAGGCAAAACTTTTTGGCACTATAAAGGGTGCTTTTACAGGAGCCGTTGACACACCGAGCCTTTACGAGAAAGCAAATGGAGGAACGCTCTTTCTGGACGAAATCGGTGAGGCAACTATGAATATTCAGACCAAACTGCTGCAGGTTTCAAGCGAGCATAAAATTAACCGTGTAGGCTCTCACGAAGACATTATTGTTGATAACCGCATGATTTATGCTACGAACGCTAATCTTGAAAAGAAAATCCTCGAAGGCACATTCCGTGAAGATTTATATTATAGAATAAATGATGTGATTTTGAGGCTTCCGCCTTTGCGAGAACGACTTGAAGACATTCCTGAGCTGTGCAGGGTGATTTTAAAGAATCAAAATATAACCAAAGAAATTTCGGATTCTACAATCAGTCTGCTTCAGACTTTTCACTGGAAAGGAAATGTCCGCCAGCTCGAAAAATGTCTCTGTGCGGCTGCCGTAATTCATTGTGATGGTGACGTTATTGAGCCAAAAGATATTAAGCTGTAAGTGGGCATTGCGCTGTGCCTCCGCAGAAGGGGGCGTGACCCTTTTCAGTTTTTCATTTTTTGCTTTCCCGCTAGTCCTGCGGCTTTGTCAAAAATCTTTTCGATATATTTTGCTTCGCTTTCGCTGAGTGCGGCTCGTGACAGAATATCTGTCCAGAATTTTTCCATATCGGGGCGGCCGGCAAGCTTGAAAAATCCGATTTTTTGCAAATTGTCGGCGATTTCTGTGACTGTCTTACCCAATCGTTCAAGCGAAACAGGCGTGTATCCAGGTGAAAATTTGTTTTTCCCTTCCATAGATTTTCTGAAAATATGATATGAAATAATCTGAACCGCATGAGATAGATTGAGTGAACCAAATTCATCGCTTGAAGGAATTGTTACGCCCATGGTGCATTCATCGAGTTCTTCTTCTTCGAGGCCCGTGCGTTCATTTCCGAATACGACAGCGACCTTTGCATTTTGAGAAATCGAATCCGCTGTTTCTGCAAATTCTTCGGGTAGAAGGAGCTTGCCGCGTTTTTTCCCACGGCGGCGGGTTGTGCCGGCTATAATCGTACAATCTTTTGCTGCTTCGGTAATTGAATCAAAAAACTGGGCATTTTCCCAAATTGGTGCGGCATGGATTGCGAGAATTCGCACTCGTTCTTCATCGAAATCTTCTTTTTTGCCCACGATTCGGAGTGTTTTAAGTGAATTGTTTGCCATAGCCCTGCAAACTGCGCCCACATTCCGGCTTTCTTCAGGGCGGCACAAAATTATCACGACATTTGAAAAATTCATAAAAAACAGTCTACTTTTTTTGAGAGAATTATGCTATAATCTTTTTTAGAAAAAAAGTTTTGAAAAGAAACTCTTATGCCTGTCAGCATTAAAATGACTTTAAAATAAAAAAAAACTAGACTAAACACTAATATTTGGTGTATCATATAATGGCTTTGTTATAAAAGTTATAATTGAGGTAGGTAGCATGAGCAACAACAATGATCTTGTTCCGGGATTCAATGACGAAAAAGACGATAGTCTCAAAATTAACCTTGAAAAAATTAATGATGTTGATAATGGGCTCGTTATTTATTTAAACGGATATATCGATACTTACAACTCAAGTTTCTTCCAAAAGAGAATTTCCAAAGTTGTAGAAAGCGGATTCGTAAATTTGATTTTCAACTGTTCCGCTCTCAACTATGTTTCTTCAACTGGTATCGGTTCTTTCACTGCATTCCTCAAACTTATTAAGCCAAAGGGCGGTGATATCGTTCTTCTCGAAATCCAGCCAAAGGTATACGAGGTATTCCAGCTTTTGGGATTCTCTCAGTTCTTCAATATTAAAGATTCTTTGCCAGATGCAATCAATTTCTTTAAGCAGGGAGCACCAGTTTCAGAAAGCATCTTCCCAAAGATTTTCAGTTGTCCGGTTTGTTCAAAGCGTCTCAAGGCTACTCGAGCTGGTCGTTTCCGTTGTTCAGAGTGCAAATCAATTCTTGCAATCGATCAGCACGGTCAGGTTTTCCTGGGCTAATCAAAATAACTTTTCAAGAATATTTCAACCACTTCAAAAAGAAGTGGTTTTTTTTATTTATTCGTGTTATTCTTATAATATAATGAAACGCGCTCTTTATTTTGCCATAATTTATCTGGCATCAATGCTGGTCGGTACGATTGCCTTTGCAACACTTTTTATGTTCAGTTGCAATTTAAATATGTTCGTCACCGGTCAGTCAGTATCATTTTTTTCCCTTCATTTTTTTATGACGGGTATTCTCCTTTCAATTCCTTTGGTTTGTATTCTGATTCAAATTCTTCTGATTTTGTACATCATCAGACATCCCAAGTGTCAGTTGGTTTCGTTGATTATGTATCTGGTGTTCGGGCTTTTTTCCTGGATTTTCGTTATTCCAATGGATTTAAAACTTGTTTCCCGATACGAGTCCGATGATGTTTTGGCCCGAGTTGAAACATCGTCTACAGGTGTTTTCCGAAAAGAATCCAATGGGGTTTACTATTTTACTAGAATTGGTGATGATGGCTCTGCTGACGGATTGTTCTTTGATACCACGGGTTATCTTGGACAGGAAGATGCTGTTGTTCCGCTTTTTAACGTGCCTGTCAAAAATGAGTCGGCTTTTCCTTATTCAGATATTCTTATAAAAAATTCTTTGCAGCCCAATCAACTGGTCACTTATCCGCTATCAATTTACAATGCCCTTCTGACATCGGCTCAATACAGTGCTTCTTTGGGATTTTGGGCTTGGCTTGCGTTTGCTTCAATGGGGCTGGCTCTGCTTTCGGTTTATGGCACTCAATTTATGAGTTCGTGGAAGCTTGCGAATGTGGCTTGCGTGATTATTTCGGCAGTTGTAGTTTTGTTAATCAATTATTTTTATTACATGAATATACTTCCTGATATTTTAAAGGAACTTGCCGGGCGACTTTCAAATTTTACAGGTCTCAAAGATCCTTTGATTGTCCTTATTAATTTGATAATTACAGTGCTTTGCATTGCCGTTGGAATTTTCATGGGGATTTATCGTCTTAGGGGCGTGGAGAGCGAAGAATGAAAAAAACAAGCATTATAGTTTTAGTTTATGCAGTTTTTGCTTTTGCAATTTGTCTGCTTATTTCTGTTCTGATGAAGAATGTTCCTGTCCTGCTTCCGGGCGAAGAAAGGTCATATATTATTTCTCGTGCTTTTTTGTTTTTCTGTAAGTTTTTGCCGGCTTTGGTTTTTAGTGCTTTTTTGATTGGTTGTGCCATTGCGTATGGAAGGGACGCCGAAAAGGCAAAAATCAAATATTCTCCGCTGATTATGGCTCATTTTCGTCGTACGATGATTGCTTCGATTGTAATTGTTCTTGTACTTTCGCTTCTTATCGAAGTTTGTGTGCCATTTTTTGAACAGCGTCAGGCAAAAGCCCGGATTAAGCCGGTTCTTTTTTCAGAATTTATGACTTTGAGTCATGAGTATTATGACAAGGGGCAGATGAATCTTGCTTTTGAGTATTCTTACAATGCGCTTCTGCTCAATCCCAAAGACAAGGATGCGCTTTTTATCAATGAACATTCAGGGGCGGAGTTAAATTCTCTCAAAATGGTGCTTGATCGTCCGGAAGAGCCCAAATTTGTATTCACTCCAATCAAAGAAACTCAGGGCGAGACAATCACTTCTCTTCTCAAAAAGGCAAAAGAGGCCGCCGAAAAAGAAAATTGGTTTGATGCACATTATTACGCTTATCTTGCAGTCGAGGTTGGTAGTGAAAAGGATGTTAATCTTGATGATGCGAATCGATTGGCGAGCGAGGCATGGAATCATCTTTTTGATCCAACTGTGATTAAAGAGACCGAAGAGCAAATTCTGTTCCGAAAAAAGCGTGAGGCTTACAAAACTTTCATCCGCGGGGACAATATCGAAGCTTATTATCAATTCCTTGAAATTGCTGCTTTTTCTGATGTTGCTGCCCGTGACCCTGATGTTTCAAAATTTCTGGAGATTGCGAAGGAGCGGGTTGAAAATCAATGTTTCTTTGTAGAAGAAGTTGAGAATCTTCGCAGATTTGAAAGTTACAACAATATTTATTTTGCAGTTCCCCATGAAGACGGCTCAAAAGACATTGTGTATATCCGTGGAATAACACCTGTTAAAAATTCCGGCCGGACAATTCAGTATGTTCGGGGATTCACATTATTTACTTATTCAAAAGAAGGCCGTTTTGAGCGTTCAATTTTTGTTCCTTATGCCAAAATGCTTTCGCAAAAAGCATCGATGTTCGATTCAAGTGCAAAACTTGCGTTCGGAATCAAAGAGGAATATAAAAATGTTCCTTATCTTATGCTCGAAAGTATCTCAAAGAATGATCGCAGCGAACGAATTTCTCCAGTTTATGAATACGATGCTGAATATGTTAAAAAGAGCGAGCCATTCCTTAGCAATTATTTTGTTCTGGGCTTGCCGATGAAGGATTTCAATCTTTTATGCGATGCAACGGCAGGTTCTATCAAAATGAATTTAATTTCTTTGATAAAGTTTCTGCCAAAAACCCGGCAATATGGTTATTCATACGAAGTTTACAATTCTGATTTTATACACAGAATTTCTTATCCGTTTGTAATGCTGATTTGTTGTATTTTTATGGCGTGCATGGCATGGAACTACAGGCTTAAGAATGCGCAGCTTTTCAAATTCAAGTGGATTTTTCTCATGCCTGCAATTACATTCATTTTGTATTTTGTTCTGGAATGTGGTTTGTACATTTGCCGAATGTTGAATTATGCACTTGTCGTTATGCTGGGAGCTGGTGCTGTTTATGTGAGCCTGTCGCTTTTAGTAGTGATTTTTATAATTGTGTGTTTTGATTTTGTATCGAGAACCGCTGATTAAAAATTAGCCCTAAATCTGAGTTTTGCAATATCTGAAAATTTGCAAAACTCGACATTCAGGCTAATTGCTCAGTCTTCTATCTCTACTTGTTCGATTCTTGCGCCTAGCGAGCGGAGTTTTTCTACCAGGTTTTCGTAGCCTCGTTCAATTTGATAGACATTGCTGATTTCACTTTCGCCGTGGGCGATTAAAGCTGCTATTACCATGGCCATACCTGCTCGTACATCCGGTGAAACCAGTTTGTCACCGTGGAGAGTACATGGACCACTTACTACGGCCCGGTGCGGGTCACAGAGAGTGATACGCGCGCCCATAGAAATGAGTTTGTCTACGAAGAACATTCGGCTTTCAAACATTTTCTCAAAAATGAGGACAGTGCCTTCAACCTGAGTTGCAACGACTGTCATAATCGATGTTAAATCTGGCGGGAATCCTGGCCAAGGAGAGTCATCGATTTTTGGAATCATGCCGCCTAAGTCAGTGTTGACCTTCATTTCCTGGCCAAGGGCTACGGTGAGAGCATCCCCCTCGATTGTCCAGCGGATTCCGAGCTTGCCAAAAGCAACACGGAGTGGCCGCATATCTTTGGGATTGACACCTGTGATTGTGATTGAGCCTTTTGTGGCAGCGGCAAGACCAATGTATGAGCCGATTTCCATGAAATCCGGGCCGATTGCGAAATCTGTGCCATGGAGTTTTTTGACCCCGTCGATATGAAGAATATTGCTGCCGATTCCGGTGATTTTTGCACCCATTGAAACGAGCATATTGCACAAATCCTGGACATGAGGCTCACTTGCTGCGTTGTTGATGATTGTGTGCCCTTCGGCAAGAACGGCTGCCATAACTGCATTTTCGGTGGCCGTTACAGAAGTTTCGTCAAGGAAGATATCGGCTCCAACAAGTTTGTTTGCGGTGAAAGTGAATGGCCCTTCAACTTCGATTCGTGCGCCGAGTTCCTGCAATGCGAGGAAGTGTGTGTCCACTCGGCGACGGCCGATTACATCTCCGCCTGGTGGTGGCATGACTGCCTTGCCTGTGCGGGCTACGAGCGGGCCAGCGAACAAAATAGACGCACGGATTTTTTTGCTTAAGGCTGCCGGAATATCTGAGCTACGGATGAGCGATGCATCGATTTTCCACTCATGTTCGCCGATTTTCTCTACGGACGCGCCGAGAGCCTGCAAAATCAAAAGCATTACGCCTGTGTCTTCTATTTCTGGTATATTTCGTAAAATTATTGGTTCTTCACTCAAAAGCGTAGCTGCGATACAAGGTAACGCCGCATTTTTGTTCCCGCTGGCGGCAATTGTTCCACGGATTGGAATGCCGCCTTCGATTCTGTATTTATGCATAAAAAAATTATATCATAAAAAATGGCTAAAGTCGAGTTTTAAGGAAGTGCTGATCAGGGCAAACGCATTATAACGCGAGAGCGGCTAACGTATATAGTTACAAGCACAAAACGCGTGTAGCATGCTAGCATGCGATTTCGACAAGACGTTTTCACGACTGGAAGCCATTTTTAACAGGGAATATATTATAATGCGTTTGCCCTGAAGTGCTGATTAACACTTGTCGTGATTACTTAGTACTTCCGGATATTTTTCAGGCTGATGTCAGTCGTAAATCCGTCGTCACTGTAAAGCTCATAGGTTGCGTCTGAATCACCAAGCTTTGTAAGCGATGAATAGTCTATATCTTTTGAAGACTGTGCGATTTTCTTGCAGAACGGGATTGATTTGCCTTTTTTGATGAAGAAAACAACGGTGTCTTCAGGAATGTCGATGTAATGGCCGCCTTTTTCGATTGAAGACTGAGTTGCATTGCAATCTTTCCAGGTGACTTGAATCATATCTTCCGGGAGATAGACGAATCGGCCTTTTGCATTCTGTTTGCAGACCGGCGCGATAAGCACTTCATTTCCGAGCAAAAGTTCATCCTCGATGTCGCGGGCAATTTTGTCTTCAGGGTAATCAAAACTTAACGGACGGAACATCATTTCATTTTTGAGACTAGCCTTTACAAATTCGCTGTAAATGTAAGGAAGGAGGGCGTATCGGAGTGAAAGAACGCTCTTGAAGTCCTCTGTTTCACCGAAGGCATAACATTCCTGATTTCGGGTGTTCCAGGCCGCATGATTTCGCATGAGTGGTGTGAAAACGCCGAATGCGAGCCAGCGGAGAACAAGATCGCGGGAACTTGAATCACCGAAACCGCCGATGTCCGCACCTGTGTACAAGAAGCCGCACATATTGAGTGACGGAAGCATCTTCAGTTCCATTTCTATATTGTTCCACCATGCAATATTGTCGCCCATCCAGATTCCGCCGTAACGATGTGAGCCAATGCAAGAAGCGCGAGAGTAGAGAAGAGTGCGTTTGCCTTTTTTGATTTCATCAAGGCCTTCGCGCGCAGCTTTTGTCATCATGGCTCCGTACATATTGTGAAGTCTGTCGTGGCTTACACTCACTGTATTGCCGTTCAAATCTTTTACCTGATGACAGAAGCTTTTGTAATCTTCAATGCGGTTGCAAGTGCTTCCAGAAACTGGCGTGAATTCAAAAAATGTATTGATGTCGAGTTCTTTGCCTTTGAAAGATTCGAATTTGTCGAAAGCTTGTTTGAGGCCGTCTTCGGTGTAGAAAAGGGCAGGCTCGTTCATGTCGTTCCAGAATCCTTCTACGCCTGCATCGGTGAGAGCCTTGTATTTGCTCCCGAACCATTTTCGTGCATCATCGCGGAAAAAATCAGTGAAAACGCATTTTCCAGGCCAGACTGCAGCGACAAAATTGCTTCCGTCTGCTTTTTTGCAGAAATAATCGCCTTTTTCGCCTTCTTCGTAAACTTCGTAGCCTTCTTTTTGCTTGATTCCTGCATCAATAATCGGAACCAGATGGATTCCTTGTCCTGAAAGTTCCTCGTTCAATGCCTTGAAAGCCGGAAATTTTGCCTTGTCTACGGTAAAATCCATGAATTCTTCCATATAATCGATGTCGAGACACACGCTGTCGAGCGGAAGATTATTTTCACGGTATTTTTTTACAACTTCGCGGACGTCGGACTCTGTTTTGTAGCCCCATCGGCTCTGCTGATAACCGAATGCCCAGAACGGAGGAATGTAACTCTGTCCAATCATTTGTCGGAACTGGTGAACAATGTCTTTGAGAGCCAGAGATTTTTCATTTTCGCTGCTTGTGATTTCGTAGAGGAAAATGCCGTCGACATCGCATTTGACTGTGAGTGTGTCGTAATTGCTCCAGCCGATGTCGAAGTCAATTTTTGATGGAGTGTCAAAGTAAAGGCCGGTGATTTTCTCGCCAAAGATAACGATAAAATTGTGCGCGCCATAAAGTGACGAGTCAGATTCGTTTCCGTTCGGTTTGTCCGAGCACCAGCTAGTGTAGTGAAAGCCACGTTTGTTGATTCCACGGACATTTTCGCCGAGACCAAAAATCATGTCGTCCTTTGACATTTTATATTCGAATAAGAAAGGCCAGTCTGATTTTACAGAACCCAAACCAAGAGAATTTTTGCTCAATGATACATCATTTACAACCGCATCGGTCTGAATAATCGGATTTCCGAATCTGAATTTATTAATCATAATTAAAATTATATTCGCTAAAATGTCATAAAACTATAGTTAAAAGTTGCTATTATTGTAACAATAGTATTATTTTGGGGCGCAATCATCTTGCTACGGGCTTTCCAGCCTTCGCTAACGCTCATTGCCGAGCACGGCAACTTCGGGCTTCCAATCCCGGCGCGCATTTACTTTTCAATCAGGTTCACGAGCACGGTCATGGCCTTTTCCATTTGCTCAAGGCTGGCCCATTCGGTGCGTGAGTGATAGTTGTGGCCGCCTGTGAAAATGTTCGGGCATGGAAGCCCCATTTCGGTGAGGCGGGAACCGTCCGTGCCACCCCTGATTGGAGTGAAAACTGGCTCAATCCCGGCTTTTTTGTAGGCTGCTACGAGTTTTTCGATTACGTCCGGGCGGTTTTTGAAGCCGTTTTTCATGTTGAGATATTGCTGAATGTGGCAGACTTCTGCTTTGCCGCCGAAAGAGCTTGCAGTTGCTTTTGCGAGCGTTTCAACAAGAGCTTTTCGCTTATTCATGTTCTCTGCGTCAAAATCGCGCAGGAAAATTACGACTTTTGCTCTTTCGATTGAGCCTTCGATGGACATTGGAGCATAAAATCCTTCGTAACCGCATGTTGTTTCCGGGGATTCATGGCGTGGAAGATTTGTGACAAAATTGCTTGCCATTGTGATTGCGTTCACGAGGATTCCGCGGGCTGTTCCTGTGTGGACTGAAACGCCAGTAAAAACGACTTCGCTCTTGAACGCGTTGAAACATTCTGTCTCAAGCTCGCCTATGTGCCCGCCGTCAACGGTGTAGGCGTATTTTGATTTAATCAGATTGAGCGGAACATTGTCCATTCCGTGCCCAGTCTCTTCGTCCGGTGAAAAACAGACTTCGATTTCGCTGTGCTGAGCCTGTGGATTTTTTGAAAAATATTCGAGCGCGGTCATGATTTCGGCAACTCCAGCCTTGTCATCCGCACCAAGCAAGGTCGTTCCGTCGCTCGTGATGATTGTCTCGTGATTGCGGGCACTTTCGGCCAGGGCAAGGTCTTTTTGAGCGGATAAAATATCACCCGATTTGAGGATAATATCTTCTCCGCCATAGTTTTTGTGAATCTGGGGTTTTACGTCCTTTCCGCTGACTTCTTCAACAGTGTCGATGTGGGCAAGCAGGCAGAAGGGCTCAATTTTTTCGCAGCCCTTAGATGCCGGCAATCGGCCGTAGACGTAGCAGTGCTCAGTGATTTGAACATCTTCTAAGCCCAAAGATTTAAGTTCTGATTCCAGAATATGGGCAAGGTCGAATTGTGTTTGTGTAGAAGGCTGGTTTCCCTTGTCGGCAGAATTAGAATCCGATGTCGTCCAGATCTGGACATATCGCAAAAAACGCTCCAGGAGCGATGAGGTTAATTCTTTTTCAATCATGAAGAAATTGTAACAGAAAAGAGAGGTGTCAGCTAGAGCAGGCGAATTGTAAATCCTGCTAAAAATGGCGGGAGGGAGCAGAGCGTGGTCAAAAACACTCTGTTTGTGGATGCCGCGTTAGCGGCATTGAATAGTTTCTGCGCCACAAACAGCGTGTAGCGCGATATCGCGCGGTTTTGAACCACGCTATGCGACCGGTAGCCATTTTTACAGCAATTCTTATACAGTGCTTTCTCTTAGAAGTTACATCTTCTTGCTGTCTTTGAGAATTTCTATCACTTCATCGGCGTTTTTGGCCTGAAGCAGTGATTCGCGGACTTCTTCGTGCATGAGCGCGCCACTGAATGCCGCCATTGCCCTCATGAGCGGATTTGCTCCGTCTACTGGAGAAACCAGCATGACGAAGATTTTTGATGGCTGGCCGTCAAGTGAACCGAAGTCTATGCCGCTCTTTTTGATTCCGATTGCAACGATTGTTTCTGTTACGCCGTTTGTTTTTGTGTGCGGAATTGCGATTCCTTTTCCGATTGCGGTGCTCATTGATTTTTCACGTTCTTTGAGCGCGTTCATGACCATCGAACGGTTTTCAACGTGGCCTGACTGACTCAAAAGTGTGAGCATTTCTTCGAGAATTTCATCTTTTGTGTTGCCTTTGAGGTCGCATGAGATGCAGTTTGTTTTCAAGAATCTTGTGAGCGAGTTTGTCACACGATTTTCCGGGCAGGCAAATCCGTATTGCAGGGTTTCGGTGTTTTTGAGAGCCGAGAGCGAGCGCATTGATTTGTCGAGTCGAATCATGATTTCGTAAAGCTCTCCTTTGATGAAGCCCATGTCTTTTTCGTCGGTTTCGATTATGAGTTTTGTGCCTTCTTCGCGGAGGGAGATTGCCGTATCGCTGCGGCGTGCCGTGCAAATTCCGTCTGTAATGTTCATCATCTGGACATAGAAACCTTCTGCGCGCAAGTCACGGTGCAAAATATCCATGACGAGGTGGGTAAGCTCCTGATTGTTGAAGTCCCATTCAAAAATCTGGCTTTCTTCGTTTGCGATTTCTTTTTTGGTTCCGCGGCCTTTGATTGAAAGCGAGATGTTGAGGATTGGCGGTGCGACAAGAGTTGTAACGAGAGTCATCAAAATTACGACACCGAACAAATCCTGATTTACGATTGGTGCACCAAGTGCGTCATGTGCTGTGAGACCGATTCCTGCGATAATCAATGCGACTTCGCCACGAGGAATCATGCCAGCTCCGATTCGGAAAGCTCCTTTAAGGTTAAAGCCAAGTCCGAGCGAAGGAAGGCCGCAGCCCAAAAGTTTTGAAAGAATTGCAACCAGTGTGTAGATTCCGCCGCAAATCAGAACGTTCTGGCTGAAAAGTTTGGTGACATCAACGCTCATGCCTGTGACGGCGAAGAAAATCGGAACGAAAAATTTGTAAAGTGAGTGAATCTTTTCCTGAATGACCGGGGCAATGTCCGTGCCAGAGAGTGCGAGGCCTGTCGTGTAAGCTCCGATAATCATTGCGATGTGCTCTTTTTCAAAAAATCCTGCGAGAAGGAATGCGACACCCAAAGCTGCGATTGAAAAATCCGTTGCGCCGCCGAAACAGCGGACAAAGCGGGCGATTTTTTTGGAAAGAAGGATGAATGCGACTGTCGCAAGAAGCCAGATTCCGAATGCTTTGATTGCGATAAGACCGATTGCACCGCCTGAAAGGGCTTTGCCTGTTCCGAGTGCCGAGACGATGCCCATTACGACTGCAAGAAGGACGATTCCGAGAACGTCATCAAAGACTGCCGCTGCCAGAATCGTGACACCTTCGGGCGAATCCATGCGTTTTTTGTCGCTGAGGATGCGGGCTGTGATGCCGACTGATGTTGCCGTGGACATGATTCCCAAAAAGAGACATTTGACGTCAAAAAGTGACGAACATTCGATTCCGAGGACTGGAAGAATGAAAAAAGCACATGCTGCACCGAAGAAGAATGAAATTACGACGCCACCCAAACCGATGATTCCGCCTGAGACAGAATATTTAATGAAAAGGGAAAGGTCCGTTTCAAGACCCGAAGCGAAAAGAAGAATAATGGAAGCAATCTGGGCGAATGCGTAAAGCTCTGGCGAGACTGCTCCTGCGATGGAATCTGTTACACCAAAAAGTCCATGCGGAAAGCCCGGAAGAGCGATTCCACCGAGTGCAAACGGACCGATTAAAATGCCTGCAATAAGCTCGCCCAAAACAGAAGGAATGCCAGCGCGAGCCGCCAGTTTGCCAAAAATGCGGGCTGTAAAAATGATAATCGCAAGCTGAAATATTAAATCTGTGATGATTTCTGTTATGTCCATTGAATACCTCGTGTTTATTTTGAGCAACTATATTAGCAGAAAAGACAAAATGATGTAATACTTTTGAAAAGAAAAGAAATTTTTACGTTTTGTAGGAAAATTCGCGCCCCGCTATGGAGCAGCTTTGAGTTTCAAATTTTTGTCCAAAAATAAACCATGCTCTCAGCAAGAACCGGCACTAGACTTCAAGAGTTGTGCGTATAAGGTGATTGGACTCGCTCAATTTGCCATGCAAATTGGCTCGCCCGCACAAATTGAAGTCGTGCCGAACCTTGCTTACGCATGGTTTAGATTATCTGAATGCTGAAACTCAAAGCATGTACTGAGCATAAATTTGGACTCTTAAAATTCCCAAATCTTCTTTGCCCGCACTGTGATTTTGTCGCCAACGCGGAGATTTTCGGCTTCAATTGTGTCGAAATCTGCGGTGATTGTTTCTTTGGCATCTGGTGTGTCCGGCTGAATCACGAAACGGCTTTTGCTGCCCAAAAACTGCTCGGCGAGAATTGTTCCCGAAAGAAGAACCGTGTCGGCTGGGATAAGGCCCTGCTCGTAAGATTGAGCTTGTGGGGCGATTTCAAACCATTCCGGGCGAATCATGAGCTTTTTTTCGCCTTTTTTGAGCATATTTGCTTTGCCCACGAAATCCGCTGTGAATTCATTTTTGGGCTCAAAGTAGATTTCGCGCGGGCTTCCTTCCTGCAAAAGTTTTCCTTCGTTGAGGACTGCAATTTTTGTAGAGAGCGAAAGGGCTTCTTCCTGATCGTGCGTGACGTAAACCGTTGTGATTTTGAGACGCTGCTGGATTTCCTTAAGCTCCTCACGGACTTTTGTGCGTAGTTTTGTGTCGAGGGAAGAAAGCGGCTCGTCCATGAGCAGAATTTTGGGCTTTAAAACAAGAGAACGTGCGAGTGCCACACGCTGCTGCTGACCGCCGGAAAGTTCGTTTGGAAAGCGTGAAAGAAGCGACTCAATTCCGAGTGAAGAAGCAATATCTAGAATTTGCTGCTTTATGTCGCGACTAGCGTCACCTGGTCGTCGGGAAGTTCTAAAAAAACTTGTTTTTCTGGAACTTCCAAGTATATTAAGACCGTAAGCGATGTTCTGAGCTACACTAAGATGCGGAAAAAGCGCGTAATCCTGAAAAACCATGCCGACTTTGCGCTCGTTGACTTCGATTCCGGCCTGATTTACGCCGTCAATCAAAATTTCGCCCGACTGAGGCTCCAGAAATCCCGAAATAAGGCGGAGAAGGGTGGTTTTGCCGCAGCCGCTCGGCCCTAAAAGCGTGGTGAAGCTGCCTTCTTCGACTTTTAGAGAAATTTTGTCAACTGCAAGAGTGTTCCCGAAAGAGAAAGTGATATTTTTTAGTTCTAGTTTTGCGTTCATTTCAAAAACTCCATGAGTTTCGTAAGATTTTCCTGCATTGTGAGCCTGCCCAGGTCGTACACGCGCTGAAGCTCGTCGGGGTTGTTTTCGGTACGGCTGATTCCCAGCGGCTCTTGCGGACAAATCACAAAGCATTTGCCGGCCGCTTCCTGCTCGAATGTATAAGCCTTTTCCTGATTGTAGACTTCGTGGCGGTGGAGCATCGCTTCGTATAATTTGGGATATTTCCGCAGAGAAAATTTCATCAGTTTGAGTGCCGAACTCGGTTCTTTAACAAAGTCGCGCGGTTGTGTCAGAACCACGAGATTTTTTTGATAGCCCATGTTCTCGAAAGCTTTGAGCGGAATCGAATCTGTCATACCGCCGTCCAAAAGCTCGTAGCCATCGATTTTAACAATGTGAGAGACAAGCGGCATACTGGCACTGGCTCGCATCCATGTCAAATCTTTTTCGTCGCAGGTGGCAAGTTCTTTGTAAACAGGCTCGCCGGTGCGACAATCCGAAGCCACGACATAAAATTTAAGCGGATTTGAGCGGTAAGTCTCGTAGTCAAAAATGTCAAGCTTGGTGGGAAGCACGTTGTAGCAAAAATCAGCGCCGTAAAGGTCGCCTGTCAAAAGAAGGGATCGCAAGGAACAATATCGCCAGTCGTGCGCAAAGCGTTTGTTGTAGCGGATGGCACGCCCAATCTGCCTGGACTTAAAATTGCAGCCAAAAGTAGCACCCGCCGAAACACCAATCGCGCCGTCAAAAGTGATTCCATTCTCCAACAAAACATCGCAAACGCCAGCTGTGAACATCCCGCGCATGGCACCGCCTTCCATAACTAGACCTTTCATGAGCGAAAGTATAGCAGAAAACAGGGTTTGTTTATAGCAGAAACTGCATTACAAGATTTATCATCAGTTCTTTTTCAGTTGGCTTGGATTCGGCAATCATAATCGTGAGTGCGACGAGAGTGTTGTCCTCAATGCGCTTGTTCCCATCTTTGAGAAGAATACTGTTTTTGTTAAGAAAGTACAGGAATATTGTTGCGGCAATCCGTTTGTTTCCGTCACTGAAAGAATGATTTTTCGTTATGAAATATAAAAGATTGGCAGCCTTTTCCTGCACAGAGGGATAAACATCAGAACCGCCGAAAGTTTGGTAAATCGCACCAATGCTACCTTTGAAAGATTCGTCTTTTTCGTTACCAAACATATCACTTTCAGCAGCAAATTTCATTGATTCAATCAGTTTTCGACATTCTTCGTAAGTGAGGTGATAAGTTTCGTTTGTTCCTTCTGGCTTTTTTACACAAAGATGATCGTAATCATCAAGTAAATCAAGGGCTTTTGCGTATTGCTCGACTACTGACAGAATTTGATTTGATTCCAGTTCTGCTTCGTTTCGTCGGAGAATTTGCAGAGTCTGTTTGAGTTCTGTAAGCCTTCGGTCGTTTGCGGCATAGCCTTTGAGAATGTATGATTTTAGAACAGAATTCGCCCATTTTCGGAATTCAACACCGCGCTTGGATTTGACACGGTAGCCGACGGAAATGATTACATCGAGGGAATAGTATTCGACATTATATATTTTCCCATCACTGGCAGTTGTCGCAAAATTTGCGACAACTGAGCTACCGACATCATCGAGTTCTTCTTCTAAAGCATTATTGATATGTTTACCGACAGTTTTTATATCTCTATCAAACAGCATTGCCATTTGCTGACGGTTCAGCCATACCGTATCATTTTCAAACGGAACTCTTAAACTTACTGATTTATCCGTGCTCTCAAATAAAACAAGTTCTTTTTCTGCCATAGTTACCTTCCAGAATTTTCTTTATTTTACAAGAGGAAAAAGGAAAATTCATTAAACTAATAACTTAATGACAAAATCAAAAAAGTGTGATTCATTTTTTTACACTTCAGGGCGTTTAAATAACGCCGAAAACGATAGGCGTTACCGCTGACAAGCGGCGGTCGGGCTTTTCGCACTTTCGCACTAAGCGCGCTCCATACCGCAAGCGGTACTGCTTCGCAGGTGCTACAATCCCTAACGTTGGGAGAAAAGATTAACCTTTCAGAAGTTCTTCAAGACCTTCACATGCGGCAAGTGTTTCTTTGACAATTTGTTTTCTTCCGTTTTCGTCAGCGGATTTGAAATTATAGAACGCCGCATCTTTGTTTACAAAATTTATTGGATTGATATTCGCCTGATGCTCCCCCCACTTTGATCTTAATCCAGCTTGATTACATCCTGAGCGAATCAATTCAAAATCAAAAGTATCCCCATTCGGAAGAGGTGTACTTATCTGAATATATGGTGTTTTGTTAACCAAAAATCCTTTTGCAGCTTCTAAACTATTTGTTTCCTTAAAATTGAGTTTAATATGTGTTAATTTTGTATGATATGTTTCCTTAAATTCTGCGACCATTAAATCACAGTAATTCGCTAAAATTTCTTCATTGGTTTCAACTTGTTGTAAGTTTAGACCTGCATTTTGCAAAGTTTCAAAAATCAAATTACTGTCAATCGCTGTAAAATCATCTTCATTTGAATTAAGTTTTGTGCTGTACAGATCCTTCCTCAATACAGAAACAATCTGAAATATTACACCTGCAAATTTTGAGTATTTATCTGCGAGCTTAGGATTTTTTCCGTTCATAATTCCCAAAACTTGCCCGACTAAATTTGTTACGGTTTCAGATGTTTCCTTTGTAGCTGTCATCTGAACTTTTCCAAGCTGGTAAAGTAAATGCTGTAATTCATCATTTACTTCATCTGAGTTCTGCGGTGCGATATATCCAGGAAGATTTGGAATATTGATTCTTTGGTCTTGTGTAATGTTTTCGAGCGTATTGATAAAATCAAAATAAACATCTTGCTTTTTCTCAAAAATATGTATTCCGATGTCTTTGTTTTCCTCAATTTCAGTCTGCCCTTTTAGCAAAAGAACTGTGACGATTGCCGTGATGATTGTTCCGAGCAAAGTTCCAGTAAGTTCTGCGTGCAAGTCAGTTAAAGAAAAAATTCTTGTTATGACAGTTACTCCCAAAAAAATGAGTGCACAAATCAAAACGGCGATTGCGATAAAAGTTATAATGTTCTGTTTCTTTTTCATAAAAAATTAACTCCTTAAAATGAAATAAGACGGCATTTCTGCCGTCAAAGTTTTAGTTTGTTTGTTCCCACACATGATTTCCTGATGAAGTATCAGGGCACCTTCCACCTTCCATTGGACCTGGAATTACGGGGGCATGAACTCCACGTGGTAAAGTACCACCAGATGTGTAAGATGAAGCGGCTCTTTGTTTACCACATTTCGTGCAAATAAAGTATGCTGTCTGTGAACTAGGAACAGGTTTTCCGTAAGCCATAATTTTCCTCCTTTTTTGGCTTTTGATTTATTTAATTGCTTTCGCAATTTTATTTGCAGCATCGACTGCTTTTTTATATCCGAATCTTGACGGATGCGGAATTGATACAAAAGTCGTACCATCAACGGTCACTGGCTCTCCACAATAAGAAAAAATTCCTTCCAATTCTGGATAGATAATCGTGAGCAGTTCCGCACCTACTTTGCTGGTCACAACAAGCACATCAATTTCACAAGCTTTTACAAAATTTCGGTAGTGCTGACGGAAAAACGGATCGTTGATGTACTTTCCGAAAATATATCCGTTGTCAGCGCTTACTTTTGACGATTGTGTGTAACGAAAATTGAAGTACATTTTGTCGTCAAAATATCCACACTCAGTTTCATAACCACCATCTTTTTCTTTTTTCAACTCTGAACGGAAAGTTCTAGCATCGGCTTCTGAAAATGTCTTGTTTTCGTTGAGAGATCGGCTCATAATGTAGTTTGTGAAAACTGTCCATCGCCCTGTCTTGCTCCAATACCAATGCTCATAGAAGCGTTCTGAGTCTAGTGGCTTGACCCCTTGTACACGGTCGCTGTCATTTATGACGCTATATGGTTCAAGGTTGCAGTATGCGATTTTCTTCGGAGATGTCCAATAATCTTCTGTTGCTGGTTGATAGTAACACGCATTCTCAATGCCAACTTTCTTAAAATGTTCAATTAGTCGTGCGTTTACGGATTCAAGTGCTTCTTTACTCATTGTTGGATTCTCCTTGTGTTTTTTGTTAGTAATTTTCAAGTTTGTTTAGGCAATATGAACTTCTATAGTCTCCTGTAAGAACGATGGTAAACAATTCAATGCATTCGTTTATATCGTTTCGTTCAAAAAATTTATCGACTTTTGACTGCTTTTTGTATTCCGCCAAATACTTTTCCTTGATTTTTGGAATCATATAATTATTGACTAAAACTTTTGCCTCATTGTAATCAATTTCAGAGGTGGTTTTATAGGAGTTTTTTACAGAAAAAGCAATATTGTATAATTCCTTTGCGAAACGAGAATCTATGGAGCTGATCTTAAAATCCGGTAAATACTCATCGAATTTTTGTTTTCCATAAGCAATATATTTTTCTATTTCTTTGCGTTTTTCTGCTGCAATTCTTTCTTCTTCAATTCTACGTTCTTTAGCCAGTCTTGCTTCTTCTGCCTTGCGTTCTTGCTCAGCAATTTCTTTCTGTTTCCTTTTTTCGGCTTCTTCTTTTGCATGGCGGTTTTTTTCAATTTGCTGATATTGCTCTTGAGTTAGAACAGTCATATCAGATTGAATTGCTTTTGTATTTTTAGGTAAAATAACATCAAATGTATTGTCCAGAAGAGAATAAACAGAAAATGAGCCGTATGTGCAACGCACCTTTGCTTTTATGTTTTCTAGTTTTGCATCAGATGGAATTTTTATGATGACTCGTTGTATGTCATTTGTTCTTAGAAAATCATCAGAGTCTGATCTTGCTCCTGATTTATAAGTTTCATTGTTGTGTTCAATATAGAATTGAATATATAACATTTCTTTTTCAAGGACTGATAAACCAAAAGCTTCTCGTCTAGTATCCCAAATTCTGCTAATTGCAATCCATTCATTTTTATCAAAATATTGCTTTTCCGGAAGCAAATTGGAACAATCATAAGGCGTAAAATGAGTATTACTTAATGCTGGAAATGCGTCCTTAATTTTATAAAGAAAATTTGCCCAATTCGAAATTTGATAATCTTTTTCTAATTTAAATCTTATGGCATAAGTAACAAAACCGTTATCAACATCTATGATGTCTGTGCCTGTAATGACAGCATAATACGCACCGTATATCGTAATAGCTTGTGCAATAATCTTGCAATCATTTTTGAATTTTTCAACTTGTTTTACTTCTGATAGTTCTCTATATTCTATGATATACTCGTCAATCGAGCATTTTCTATTTGTAACATCAGCAATAGATTTAGCGAAAATATTCATAGATAAGAGCAACGCCACAATAAATATAAAAATCTTCTTCATCATCTAAATCCCCAATAGAAAGTTTCCCAACACAGCGTATCGGGAAGTAAATTTTTCTTACTCTTTGTTCTCTTGAATTTTGTTCGCAAGTTTTGTCGCAATTACATCTTCTCTAGAGACAACCTTTGCGCCGATTGGCCAGATTATGAATTTGCAACTTTTTGCAAGAACGACTCCGATAGGAATGAAAAGAATTGAAACGAAGCAGCAGAGCATTAGGCCGATGTTTCCCAGAAAAATACAAATTCCGAACGGAAGCCAGACGATGTTTGCGATTGTTCCGCCGATTTTTCGGACAGACGAAACATTCTTTTCGCCTGTGATGAATGTTTCTTTTACGATTTCTTTGCCGAACGGAAAAGCCATCAGTTTTGAATATTGGAAAAGAGCTTTTCCAATCGGAATGCCGATGATAGTTATGCAGCAAATTACTCCCAAAATAAGATAGAGCAACGCAGTCCACCAACCACCAAGAATGAACCATAAAATATTGCCCAATGTACGCATTTTTTTACTCCTTATGTGCTTACTTAATTGTCGGATATGATTAGTGAAATATATTTACTAGCCGTATCTGATATTTAAGTATATTCCAATTAGCCGTTTTCTGCAACAAAAGTAATTTTACTAATCAAAAACGGCTAATCTTTTAACATGGGATTCAAAGAGACTCTGAAAGACGAACTGATTTTTCAAGATATACAAACAAAAGAATTAGCCGTAAAAACAGGAATCAGCTTAAGTACCTTAAATCATTATCTTGCTGCAAACGGCAATGCTCCAAGTGCGGAGAACGCTCTTAAAATTGCACAAGTTCTCGGTATCTCGGTCGAATATCTCATGACTGGAAAAAATGCGGAAGTTGCGGTTGATATAAAGCCGAAAGTGAAAAAATTAATTCCAGAATTGAATTATCTTTCGGATGAGGATTTGGATTTAATCGGCTCTGTTGCCAGGCGTTTGAAGCGAAATTAGAATTTTTTCTAAAAGTATGCTATAATATTTTTGCAAGGAGGTGAGCTTATGTCATACACAGCTCTTGAAGAAAAAATTAAGCAGATTCCCGAAGAATATTTTGCCGAAGTCGCCAATTTTTTGGATTTGTTGCAGTATAAAATTCGTGCAGAAACTAAATCCGAGCCTAAACCAAAAAGACAATTTGGTATTCTTAAAGGAAAAATTTGGATGTCTGATGACTTTGATGCTCCGTTGGAAGATTTTAAGGAGTATATGTAATGTATATACTTGATACCCACACTCTTCTTTGGTTTTTAGATAAAAGCGAAAATTTGTCTCAGAATGTACGAAATATTATTGCTTCGGCTGATGATTTGTTTGTAAGTATCGCTACATTTTGGGAAATTGCGATAAAACAGAATTTAGGAAAATTAAAGATTGATTTTTCTCCATCTGAATTAGAAGCTCTTGCAAAGAGTCAATCGATTCAAATTTTGCCTGTCACTACAGAATATTTAGATATAATTAAAAATTTAGAAAGAATCCATCGAGATCCTTTTGATAGAATGATAATTGCGACTGCAATGGTGAATGATTTTACGATTCTTACTTGTGACGGCATTATTCCTAATTATAAAGTAAAAACAGCTTGGTAGGTGTTTACCTGTTTTTTCCCAGGCTGTTAAATCGCACTTAAATAATCCTATTTCCCTTTCTTTCCTTTCCCCAGTTTTATCATTACCACTCTTCCCAAAATCAGCACACCGAAAGTGAGCGTTGTGAGCACTGTTGCCAGAGCTGCTGCTTTTCCCCATTCGCCTTGTTCAGCCAGATTCAGAATTTTTATTGATGCGAGAGGCGTTTTGAAAGACACAAGAAAAATTACCGAACTGATTGTTCCGACTCCGCGCACAAAATCGTAGATAAAAGAAGAGAAAATGCCGCCTTTGCTGAGCGGAAGCAAAACCGTGCCGAGAACCTGGATTTTATTTGCTCCGAGCGAGCAAGAAGCGTCGTCGAGCGTGGTTTTGATTTGTGAGAAAACCGTGGAGATTATTCTGTACGAAAATGGCATGAAGGCCACTGTCATCGCGATTACAATCATCATTGCCGAAAGATGGATGTGAAGGAAATTTGATGCGAGCGAGAGCGCAAGGCCGAAAAGGGAGCCAGGAACTGCCGCCGGAATCTGAACGCAGATGTCGAGGTATTTTTTGCACGGAAGGCTTGTGCGGTTCACGAAGAAGACCGAAAGACTTGCCAGGATTGTGCTGAAAATTGCGGCGATGAATGCAAAACTGATTGAATTGAAAAGCTCGCGGCTGTATTTTCCCATCATTTTGAAATGCTCGGTAGTGAAAGCTGTGTTTATTCCCCAGAGCTTTTGTAGTGAGCCGATTAAAATTGAAGCGAACTGAGCCAGAATCAAAAAAGAAATAATTGCGCAGAAAATGAAGAGCAGAACGCGTGTGATAATAGAAGATTTTTTTTCTGGCAAGGGCGAGGCTTTTGTGCCGACAGTGGCGAATTTTGCATTCTGTTTTTTCATGAAATGATTTTGTGCCACAAAAAGACCCACCGAAGGAAGCACCAGAATGATTCCGAGGACGCAGCTTGTGCCCGCACTGACCCAGCCTGTGAGCTGTGTGTAAACTTCAACGGCAAGCACGCGAAAGCGACCTGCGACAATCATCGGGTTGCCAAAATCGCTGAGAACCGAGACCGCGATAAAAAGGGCTGCCGAAAGAATTCCGTTCGCGCATAGCGGAAGAGTGACCGTGAGCGCAATTCGTGCTTTTGAGGCTCCCATTGCCCGCGCTGCCTGTTCCAAGCTTGGCGGAACCCGTTTCAAAACCTGGGCGCAAATCAAATACGCAATCGGGAAGAAGCATAAAACCTGGGCAATCAAAAGTCCACGAAATCCGTAAAGGCTCACATCAAGCCCAAGAAGTGTCTTTGTGAAAAATCCCTGCCTGCCAAAAAGAAGGATGAATGAAAGTCCGCCGACGAAAGGCGGTGTCATCAGGTGCAAGACTGGAATAAAACCGAAAATCTTTTTGAATGGAATGTCAGCTTTAATCACAGCGTAGGCAAAAAGATAGCCTGTGAGCACAGAAAGGCTAGTGGAGCAGACACATTCGAGGAGAGTGTTGAGCATTGCGGTTCGCCAGACACTCGAAGTAAATACCGAAACAAAATCTTTTGCTCGTGGCGAAATCAAAACGCAGCCAAGCGGAAAAACAACAAAAGCCGTGAGAACAAAAATCACGGCGATGTATAGAAAATGTGTTTTTGAAAAAAATGCGTTAGGGGGTGTAGCTGCGGCGTTAGCCGTTCGCGAAGCGAATGGAGTGCGGATAGCACGGAACAGCGAAACACCCGACCTGCCGCAAGGCAGGGAACGCCCATGTTCTAAGTCCTCACTCCTCATTTCTAACTCCTGATTATTTTACTTCTTTTACCCATCTGTCCAATACTACATCTTTTTCTGAGGAAGCTTTCTGGACATCGTAGTCGATTAAATCGATGTCTGAAATCGCAATGCTTCCACTGACGGCTTTTGCTTCTGGATTTACAGGTGCTGTAAAAGTGAACTCGCTCATAAGTTCCTGTGCCTCAACTGAAAGCATGAAGTCCACGAATTTTTTTGCAGCAGAAAGATTTTTTGTATTTTTCATGATTGAAACGCAGTCAACGTCACCTGCAGACTGTGGAGGTGCTATTGGCTTGACGCTGAATCCCTGTGCATTGTATTTTGCGAGTGCGTGCAGGTAAGAGACGCCCAAAGCATATTCTCCTGTTCCGAGCAATTTTGCAGGCGCACTTCCTGAGTCCGGGAACTGGCCGACATTCTTTGTGAGAGCAAGAAGATATTCCCAGCCTTTTTCATCTCCGAGTCTCTGGAGCTGATTCTGGACGAAAATATATCCTGTGCTGGAAGCAGCCGGATTGTTCAAAACAATTTCACCCTTGAAAGCCGGGTTGAGCAAATCTTCCCAAGTTTTTGGAAGTGGTGTTCCCGGGAATTTTTCGGCAAATCGCTTTGAGTTTACGCCGATTCCAAGCGTGAGGACACAGAATCCTGTCCATGTGTTGTCGCTTGCAACTGCATAAGACGGAAGATTTTTTGCAAGAGGAGAGGCATAGCTTTCGAGAGCGCCTTCTTTGTCAGCCTGAATGTGATAGCTTGAAGCTCCGCCGAGCAAAATGTCAGCCTGCGGGTCGTTCTTTTCGGTGATGACGCGGTTTACGAGCTCGCCGGTTGTTGCCCGGAGATAGCTGACCGGGATTCCTGTTTTGGCAGTGAAAAGTTTTGTGAGTGCTTCTGTTTCTTCATCGTGAATGATTGAGTAAACGCGAAGTTCCAGAGATTGATTTTTTTCGCAGCCAAAGAATGTAAGTGAAGCGGCAAGTGTCGCAGCAGCAAAAAGAAGTTTCTTCATGAAAATCTCCTGATTTTATATTACCTAGCAATTTAGTATGAAAAGAAGTTTTATGCAAGTGGGGGAGACTGGGGCTCCGCATTATAAACGATTTTATAGTGAAAATGGCGTGAAGGAGTAAAACGGCTTACGAAGACACTCGTTTTGTGCTGCCGCGTGAGCGGCTAACGTATATAGTTACAAGCACAAAACGCGTGTAGCATGCTAGCATGCGGCTTCGATAAGCCGTTTTTACGACTGGAAGCCATTTTTAGCAGCAAACATTTTATAATGCGGAGCCCCTGCCGCAACGCCCCAGCACTCTTTAAAAATAAAACTTTTTCCATTAAAATCAAATTATGGAAGAAAATATCACTGAAAATGAATCTCTTGAAAATGAACA
>CACZYY010000051.1 GCA_902785455.1 uncultured Spirochaetaceae bacterium | reverse complement strand
CGCTCTCCAACGAGATAATTTCGAGCGACAACTTCTTCCAGCGTATATGGAGAAAGAGAGTAAATACCAGGAAGGTCTGTTACGATAACGCCGTCATGTTTCTTGAGTTTTCCTTCCTTTTTTTCAACAGTAACTCCAGGCCAGTTTCCGACGAATTGATTTGAGCCTGTGAGCGCATTAAAAAGCGTAGTTTTTCCCGCATTCGGGTTTCCAGCAAGTGCAATACGAATATTTTCTGCCATTTTTTTTACTCCTTAAAATTTGGTTGCATGAATGCAAACGTGCTTATTCCACTTCAATCATTTCTGCATCAGCTTTACGAAGAGAAAGCTCATAACCACGAACAGTGACTTCAATCGGATCTCCGAGCGGTGCGACTTTACGGATGAAGATTTCAACGCCCTTCGTTACGCCCATGTCCATAATTCTTCGTTTGACCGCACCTTCCCCGTGCAGCTTGATGACTTTTACAGTCTCACCGATTTTTGCTTCACGCAATGTTTTCATATTTTTACCTCCTGAAACTCCGCGTTAGCGGCGCGCCATGAATGACGCGAATTATGCAGTTTTGCCTATGTCAAAATCTGCCGGTATAAAAAAATACAGGATGTACTTTTTTATATAGTTTCTCCAATTATTTTCTGATATTTTGCTTAGACCATGATTTTTCGCGCCATTTCTTCGTTAATCGCGATTCTGGACTCTTTGACTTTGACGATTACATTTCCGCCAAGAGAATTAATGACCGTGACCCTGCCGCCTACAGTAAAACCAAGGTTTGCCAAATGATGACGGACCTCTTCGCTTCCACCGATTTTTTTTATGATTTGCTCAACCCCGGAGTCTGAAAAAATTAACGGTATCATAGTATATCTTTTGTTACCCTCTGATAATTATCAGAAAATAATATATATTACCTATTGACAACTTTCAATACCTTTTAATAATAAAAGTTAGTAATTGCTCGTAAAAAGCAATAATATAGAAAAATATTTTTATTCGCAAAAAAATGTGACCAAAATTAAATTTTTTAGTAACATATTTTATAACTTAAAGTGTCTGATAAATAACGAGGTTAAAATATGAAAAGATTTGCTATTTTTATTGCCCTTTCCCTTCTTGGCATCAATGTTTTCGCAAAAAGCTGGGAGAGTAACGTTTGCGCTGGTTTCACAGTTCCTGTTTCTAGAATCGGTGTCGATCAAAAAGGAGCAGATGATATCACTCAGCTGAGCTTCGGACTAGAAGGATTTTATCTTGGACGGCACGAAAATGGTTTCACTGTAAAAGGCGATTATGCCATTGCCCTGACAACCACCAGAGACATCAATATTCAGAATCACAAAACGAATGCCGGATTCCTCACAAACACAAGTTTTGGCGCAGGATTTTCTTTTGTGCCTGCAGACAAATGGCTTGTTTCAGTCACAGGAATGTTTGGCGTAGACGTTTCAATTTTCAAGGATTCCGACGACGATGTTGATTACAATTATTCAGACGTTCGCGATAACAAAGCTGATTACGACCGGACGTTCTCTTTGGTCACATTGAATTTCGGTACAGATATTTTTGTCCGCCGTACAATGGGTGAGCATTTCGGACTTTTCACAAACCTTTCTGCACGTTACATAATCGGCGGCTGGGGTGAAGATGAAACTTCCTACACTTACACCACTTCCAACGGAAGATACGACCGTACTGACAAAAAAACAGACGATACAGATTTGTTCGGCTTCTTCCGAATCCAACCGACAATCGGTGTCTGCTGGACATTCTAAGTATTATCCGCTAAAATATAATTGATAACGGCAAAGAGGTCGTAGGTTTTGGGCTAAATATTCGGCGCAAAGTCTACGACCTTTTTTGTTAATCTGGAGAAAAGCATGTTATACACAGAAGAAGAAGTTTTGGATTATGTAAAAGAAGAAGATGTCAAATTCGTGCGCCTTGCCTACTTTGACCTTTCGGGCAAGCAAAAAAATGCCACGATTATGGCAAGCGAACTTCCACGGGCTTTTGCTGACGGAATTTCTTTTGATGCATCTGCCATTCCCGATTTTGAAGAGGCCAATCATTCAGATTTAATTTTATATCCTGACGCATCAACACTTTCTGTGCTCCCGTGGCGTCCAAGCGCAGGCAAAGTAATCCGAATGTTCTGCGACATCAAGCACCCGGACGGAACTCCATACAAAAAAGACTGCCGTTATCTCCTCAAAACCGCAGCGGCAAAAATCAAGGCTGAATGCGGAATCGAACTTCAATTCGGCACAGAATTTGAATTCTATCTTTTTAAATTGGACGAAAATGGCGAGCCTACAAAAATTCCTTTCGACAAGGCCGGCTACATGGATATTGCCCCGGAAGACAAAGGCGAAAATATCCGCCGAAACATTTGTTTCACGCTTGAACAGATGGGCATCACACCAGAATCAAGCCATCACGAAGAAGGTCCAGGCCAGAACGAAGTTGACTTCCACTATTCAGACTCGCTCACATCAGCTGACAATGCCTCAACTTTCAAATGGATTGTCCGCACAAAAGCTCAGGAAAGCGGTCTTTTTGCGGATTTTTCTCCAAAACCAATCCAGGATAAACCTGGCTGCGGAATGCATATCAATATTTCCTGCTCAGATTCTTCAAAAACTGAGAATATTATGGCCGGAATCCTCAAACACATCGAAGAAATCACATATTATCTCAACCCTACCGAGAATTCTTATCAGCGGCTCGGAGAATCAAAGGCTCCGAAATTTATCTGCTGGGGGCGCGAAAACCGTTCAGCCCTTCTCAGAATTCCTGCTGACAAAAACCCGCGAATTGAAATTCGTTCCCCTGACCCAACCTGCAATCCTTACATTGCGTTCACACTGCTGATTCATGCCGCAATAGACGGAATCAAAAATAATTTGCGGGCATCAGAAGCTGCAACCGAAAATCTCTTTGACAAAGAAGTTGCCAAAAAAGTGAGCTACAAAATGATTCCGGACACACTCGAAGAAGCAAAGGTAATCGCCCAAAAGAGTGATTTTGTAAAAGGAATCTTAGGCTAGTCAATGCGAGGAACAAAGTGACAAGTGACACATATTCTGTCCTTCTTGTGACAAAAGATATAAAGATTTCCTCTCTTGTAAGCGCAATGCTTTTCCCGCCGATGTTCGAGCTTTCTGTTTGCCAGGATTTTAACGAGGCACGCCGGAAATGTGATGAGCGGGTTTTTAGCATTGTCCTGGTAGATTTTGCAGAAGGCGAAGGCACGGATTTTGCGATAGATATTTCAGATGCCGCAAGCACGATTCTGCTTCTTGCACCGCAGGAACATTTTGACCAAATCAGCTACAAAGTCGAAGGCTATGGAATTCTCACACTCACCTCGCCTTTTGATCAATTTTACTTCTATAATATGATTAAAGTGGCTATTGCCGTTCAATACAAAGTTCGGGTTCTTTCAAGCCAGACAACAAAACTCAAAGAAAAGATGGAAGAAATTCGAATCGTAAACCGCGCAAAAATGCTTTTGATGCAGGTAAAGGGAATGACAGAAGCCGAAGCCCACCGCTACATCGAAAAAGAAGCGATGGACACCGGCGCAAAAAAGATTGCAATAGCAGAACTGATTATAAAAACACTGAGTTAAAATGCGGCAAAAAGCGAGCTAAGGAAACACTGATTAATCGCGTCAAGTGTTAATCAGCACTTCCCTAATCGCAATTCACCGCTTAAAGGATGCTGGTTTTTACCAGACTTTCAAGTCTTTTCCCTGCTGAACCAAATCTTCTTTTGACAAAGTGCTTGATGGCTCTGAGTCAATTGTGATTACGTAAGATTTAGTTGAGAAAGAAACTTCCCTTTCTTTTGAATTCACGAGGTACCAGCCGTCTTTGCCATTAACGTCAACAGGCTGGTTCACGTCCGAAAGTTCCACTTTATTTTTTGATTCCATGAACTGACGGTGAACATTTCTCGCGTTGAAATCATAATCCAAATCATAGAAACCAAAGCAGAATAAATTATTATTCTGTACGTAATATGTTTTTGCCAGTGAGTGACCGACAATCGGCAGTGCCCAGTCTACGTTTCCGCGGTCACTTGCATATTCATCAGGAACTTTCTTGAAACTAAAGCAAATGAAATCCCTTGCAACCTCCGAATTTTCATCTGGAAGAATGAAGAGAGACCTTCTCATCTGCGGATAAACTGACAATGAGCCATCACTGAATGAATCAATCAGGAAGTTGATGAAATCCTCTTTTACGAAATCTTTTGTCGTGATTTTTACGAACAATTTCTGTCCGACATTCTGACCGCTAAGAATCCATTCACCAGCGTTTTCATACAATTCACAGTCAAATACTCCGTCGTTTGCTCCGAACTGCATGTTCTCAACTTCGCCGGTCACGTCATCTTTTGGAAAATTCTCTGCATTAGCAAGGAAGACTGTGACTTCTTTTCGATACAATTCATCACGATATTTTGCAAGCAAAGCTGAATGAACTCCATCCTCGCCATCAAAATAATCGATAATTGCACTTGCAGCATCCGGTTTTGTATCACTTACACGATAATTGTCAAAATCAAGGATAAAAATGTCTTGAATCGGGAAATCCTTGTTCGCAGGGAACAATTTTACAAGTTTCTCAACTGACTCAGAAATGCTGGAAGGCAAATCTTTTCGTCCGTCATCAAATGTAACATTCTCATTTGCGATAACTTCATCATATTTTTTGATTTTGTCCTGAATCTCACGGAAGTCAGAAACCTGAGTGTCAGCAATTCCGGCTTCTGTAAACTGATTGCACAAAGCTTCGGCCTCTTCACGATTTGCGAAAGCACCTGCATGAATGTTAAAAGCAAAGAATGACTTTTCATCAAAAGTGTTGAGCAAATATGAATCGAAACCAAGCTCTTTGAGTCGGTTGCAGTCATTTTCCGCAAACTGATTGTACTTGTACGCGCGTACCAAGACTGAATACGGAGTTTCCTCGCTGAGAACAGCCTTTTCATTCCTATCAAGAGTTTTTGGCTCCTCAACGACGATTAGCGGAGGCTCTTCTGCCTGTGGCTCAGGAATCGGCGGTTCCGGGATTGGAACAGGCGCAATCTCAACGACCGGAGGCTCTGGAATAGGTTCAGGAATTGGTTCCGGTGCAGGCGGCGGAACTGGAACAGGTTCTGGAAGCGGCTCTGGAGCCGGAATCGGTTTTGGCTCAGGCTTCGGAGCTGGTTTTGGTGGCGGTGGAAGTGGAGCCGGCTTTGCAGCAGCCATTTTCTTTCCTTCACAAACCCAAAATCCTTTGAGCCCAAGTTCTTTAACAAAAGAATATTTTTTTACTTCGTCACGATATTTTCGCGCATCATCAATCTTCTTAAATTCCTTGGAAAGAAGTACGCGGTAATAATTCTGATTTTTGACTTTGCTCTCACTGATGAATGCCGACATGCTCTGCTTTTCAAGCTTTTGAACCATGGTTTCAGCATTTTTGAGGCTTTTGTAAGATGCCACGCAGACATGATAGCCATCGGCAAACAAAGCCCCAAAAACAAAGAAGTTCAACAAAAGTACAGAAAGTAAAAATTTAAACGCTTTTTTCATTATACGCTCCCGACTTCATTGTCGGTAAATTTTTACTCATAGATAAATGTTTCTTTTGGACCCTCGATTATTACATTTTCAAATTTTGCATCAGGAGCATTTCGAACACGGAAACTCTTGACCGTAACCTCTGGAAGTCCGTAGAACATATCGCTTTCCATCGGCGAGCAATTAGATGTTTCGTCAGTAGTAAAGTGACAATCCCGGATTTCAAGATTATCGATAGGCATTTCCGGCAAACCAACGATGAAACCTGCGCTTGCCTTGCAGTTCTTGCCTTTGCAGCCAATGATTTTTACATCATGGATTCGTGGAGTTTCGCTTGTGACAGGCTGTTTATCAAGACTGAACAATGGAGATTTTGTGTCCGTGATTCCGCACTTGTAGTACATATTCATTGCAATCGGGCAAAGAGTGTCGTCCATCAAAAGATTTTTGAGCGTGATGTCATACAAGTCTCCGCCACGACCACGACGGCTTTTGATTCGGATTCCACGGTCAGTTCCGCTCACATCACAGTTCTCAGCGAGTACATGCTGAATTCCAGCGGCTGTCTCTGAACCGAATACGATTCCGCCATGAGCAAAGCGAACCTTGCAGTCCTTAATCGTAACGTTTACCGTAGGTTTGTTCACACGGATTCCATCAGCACCTGAGCCTGATTTGAGACAAATTCCATCATCACCGACACTTACATAACAATTCAAAATCTGAACGTTCGTGCATGAGTCAACGTCAATTCCGTCTGTGTTCGGTGCGGAATAAGGATTTTCAATGTGCAAATCACGAAGAATCAAATCATCGGTATAAAGCGGATGAACCGTCCAGAACGGAGAATTTTTAAGCTGTACGCCCTCAAAAACAACGTGCTGACAATTTTTTAATTCAACAAGGCACGGTCGGAGGAACTGAATGTTTCGTCCGCCGCCACCACCTGGCTGATTTTCGTAATCCGGATTCAATTTCGCAAGAGCAAGTTCGTAAGATGCCATCGGTATTGACTGACCGACTGCTTTTTTTGCTTTGAGGATTCCCCACCAGTCGTTTCCGTTGCCGTTGATTGTGCCTTTGCCAGTCACAGTGATATTTTTACAACCATCAGCACGGATAAGTGAATGCATTGCATAACATTCAACGCCTTCCCAGCGGGTAAATACAGGAGTATATGCGTTTGGATCAGTAATAAAAGAAAGCTCTGCACCTTCTTTTATTTCCAAAGTTGTATTATCAACCAAATCAATAGGCCCTGTTTTCCAAGTTCCTGCGTCTACAACGAGTTTTCCTCCGCCATTTTTTGCAAGTTTATCAAAAGCCTTCTTAAAGGAATTGGTATTATCGAAACTTCCGTTATTTTTTCCGCCAAAATCCTTTAAATTGATTTCCATCATAGTTATCCTCATTCTGTTTATTGTAAGAATATTTTACAGAGGATTCATGACTTCTCAATTAAGCATTATGCCATGATTTTGTACTTTTCATTCATTTATGCACAAAATCAATAGATTTTTTTCATTTTCCGACATTGTGTAACCGTGACGTTCCTGAAGACGCTCGTCATAAGCAGAAACGCCCCCTTTTTCGTCCACAAATTTCGTTCCAAACTGTCTCCAGCCGACTAAAGCCGTTCCCTTCTCAGGATAAACAGCCCTCGTTCCATCCTCGTCAGTCCAAAGGGATTTGTCATATCTATGTGAGATTTTGCAGTCAATCAGAGCGATTGAATCCCATCTGTCAACGCTGTCCGGCTTCCCTGTTCCCTGCGAGCGGCCGATGAAAATCTTTGCATTCTCGCCCCTGTCCTCCGCCGTAAAATCGCAATTGATGAAAACAAATCCTGGTTTTCCGTTTAAAGCACGGCTTTGTAAAACATAGGCAGGCCTGTCACTTCCACGGTTGTCTGCCCTCGTGTGAATCACACAATTTTCAAAAACAGCTGTGTCGCAATATCCCCAGATAAAATCAACATCGCCGGTGACATAGCAATTCTTAAATCGGGAAATTCCTTTGACATGAATCGTATCCTGGCGGCTTATGAAACTCATGCCTTCACAATTCAGTCTTCCGCCCTGACAATGAAAGCATATTGCCTCCGCTTGATTTCCGAGCGAAGCATCGTCGCAAGTTTTGACGTGAGTGTTCTCAATCGTAAAATTTTTGAGAGAGACGGAAGTGCATTTTTCGCCAAACGTAAGGACAGCACGATTTTCCGTATCCTTGTGAAAAGCCTCACAATTTTCTGAACGGAGCGCGCATTTTGAAGAATCCCCAGAAACGCTTTCAATCACAAGCGGATTTGGAAGATTATAAAAAAGCCGCTCGTGCTCCAACCCATGATGCTCGCCATTCGAAAGAAGAATGTGGATTTCTTCACTGGCAGAAGTAGCTGAACCTTCAATCCGAGAAAAAATTTCTGCGAGAGAATCATTAGAATTTACTGTATATGTCATATTTGCCCCTTTTTTTCATTTTGTGCTGATTGTGTGCTCTTTTTTTTGTCATTTTGTGCTGATTGTGTGCGGCCGATGAATTAAAATTAGTCCGTTTAGTGAAAACAAAAGTAAAGATATATACAGCAGGCCAATGCTTATATCGGAGAGATTAACTTTTCCCCGAAATCTCGTACTGGGATTTCGGGATTTTTTTTTGCCCGCCATAGCCTAATTCAAGACCTTGCGTTCAAGAAACCCTGTAACGTCTTCTGCCCAACTGTACTGGCTCATAAACTCTCCTGCAAAGTTTTTTTTTGCCTGAGAATCACCCGCCAAAAAATCATAATAATCACATTTTATAACTTCCGGGTTGATTCGGAAATTATTGTATTCCGCAATGAAGAATTGCTGGATTTCAAGCTCGGAAAGGCTGTGCTTTATATCAACGATGAGGTTGCGGAGATTTGCTCCATAGCGCGCCGAATCAGCATTGTCACCCCAAAGCACGGAAATCAATTCCTTAGTTCGCACAGAACTTCCGTTTTTATAAATAAGATATGCAACAAGCTCCGTCGATTTTAACCTTGAAAATTTAATGACCTTGTTCTCGTACAAAAGCGTAAAATTGCCGAAAGTTTTTGCCTCAAGATTCTTCTTTTGTTTTCGGAGCAATAATATCAATTTTTTTTCTGTCCGCCGTTTATAAAGTGAAAGAGTAAACATCGTGATGACAACCAGAGTAGAGTCAGCCAGGCCGGTAAAAGAAAAAATATGGTAGATTCCAGGAGCCATCACACCGAACCAAAATATAAGGCAACTCAGGAACAGAAATGGAGAAAATGAAAACGCACTCAAAGCAATTACTCCGGTAATGCAATATGTGACAAATCCATTAAACGGCTGACCAAGAATATAAAAATTATAGGCTCCCGCTCCAATTCCCAGTGTAAAATCTAAATAAAAAGGAAGACTCTTCCAGATATAAGCTTTTTCCCTCGCAACATTTTTTGTTTTGTATGCAATTATAAATGCACAAAGGCTCACCACCATAAAAATTGCAAAATAAATGCGATACATACAAGAATCTACTTCCCGGATGATATTATGTATTGTCAATCCGAAAATACCAAATGAAAAAAGAATAACACTCATAACAAGAGTATGGATTCTGTTTGTTTCCGCTGCATCAGCCAAATCCAATGATGAAATACTATAGAAGCTGAGACAGCGGTTTATAAATTTTTTAAGCATGAAAAACCTGGTCAGATTTAATATTAATTTTTTGCCATTTCGACAATCCACTTGGCAGTGGCTTCGATTCCAGCAGAAGTGCTGTTAATCATCATGTCGTAATTTTTGCGATCTCCCCAAGTATTCTCCGTAAATGTGTTATAGTGGTTGGCCCGCCGTTTGTCAATTTGAATAATTGTCTTTTTGGCGCAGGACTCTGTTTCTTTGTAAATTTCTTCGATTCGCTTGATTTTTGCTTCGATGTCAGCATAAATGAAAACATTGAGCAAGTCATTGTTGTCAATCTGGTCTGAAGTTGAAAGAATGTAATCTGCGCACCGGCCGACGATAACGCAAGGCTCTTTTGTAAGCCCAAGGATGATTTTTCGCTCAGCGTTGAAAATCTGGTCTGCCAGCGGAAGACTTGCCTGCCCCACAGGCTGCCCCACTCCGCCCGCAGTCGTTCCTGCATAGCTTGTTCCCAAAAGAAGGTTGTAAAGCCAGCCCGACGAAAGATTCTGCTCAGTTTTTTTGATGAATTCGGCAGAAAGACCGCTCTCTTCGGCTGCCATATCAATGATTTCTTTGTCGTAGAAAGCATAACCAAGCTGCTCTGCGACCATTTTGCCGATAAGCCGACCACCAGAACCATATTCCCGACTGATTGTTATATATTTTTTCATTTTGGGCCTCCTTGTGCCGAAGATTTTATTATAGAATTTTATTTTTATCTATTATATCATGGAATTCTGAAAAATAGGGGATAAAAAATGACTGGTTATGAAAAAATTGCAATTCTTTTAACCGAGCTTGGCTCTGAAGCAACCGAAAAAATCCTGCACATACTCAAACTTTCACCAGCCGAAATGAACAAAATCAGCAAGCAAATTCTTTCCCTCGGTGCGTACAATCCTCGGAATCTTTTCCATGTTCAGCGCGAGACAGCCGTGCTCGAAGAAGTCCGCAAATACGGCGAGATGCGTGGAATTTACCGCGAAGTTGCCCCGCAAGACGGCGGATTTCTCATGGTTGACGATAAAATCGAAGCCCTCAAACGCGAAATTCCCAAAACTCCGGAAGATGTTGCGAATGTTCTGCGAGGGTGGCTCGACAGTTAGGGCATTCACGTAACGCCGACAACGATGGGCGTTACGGCTTCGCCGTCGGGCTTTCCGCCGTTCCGCTAACGCTTCATTGCCTTCGGCAACGCTTCGCGCGGCTACAATCCCTAACGCGGTAACTTGCTCATTTTTCAATCACAACAAGATTTCTTTCACGTTCTTCTTCGGTGCCGGCATTTTCGGTCAAAAATGGCACGACCAGAGGGAAAATCTCATACTTCGGCTTTTGCGGAAGACCATCCATTTCTTCTATTATATTTGCTTTTTTGGCCTTGTAGGCGGCAAGGCAGCCACCGTCTTTTAAAATACGCAGGAGAACTTTTGCCATTTTTTTCTCCAACGGGCGGAAAGCTCTGAAAACGCACAAATCAAACCGCTTCTGCTCCAGCCGCTCCGCCTGATTCTCTTCAACAGTAACGTTTTTAAGCTCAAGCTCGTCAGCACAATGATTCAAGAAAGCACAGCGTTTGGTCATTCTCTCAATCAAGGTGAATTTGTACTGGGGAAGAGCCGCCGAAAGCGGAATGCCCGGCAAGCCCGCACCGCTGCCAATATCCGCAAGCGAAAGTGAATCCGCCTCGCCGGCTCGCGAAAGAATATCGCAAATCTTGGGCAGGCCCGAAAGACTGTCCAGAATATGTTTGACGGCAATCTCGTCGTGCTCATCTGCGTTAATCAAATCGAATTTTGCGTTGTATTCCTGCAAAATGGCAATGTATTTTTCCATTTTGGCTTCAAGCTCATCAAGGGGAAGAATCTGGATTCCAAAAAAATCGCCCTTATCAAAACCGAGCCGTAAAAGCCCTTCGTGAAGAATGTTCATGGGGATAGGATAGCATTTTTTTTAATCAATTGTCGAGTTTAGCAAACTCAAGCCAAACGCATTATGCAAATATATTGCAATTAACTAAATCTACGCTATAATTCACATTATGGGGAAAGTGTTATTTAAAAAATCTGTATCAAGGAATTTGCATGCCTAAAAAATCCCTAATAATGCTATTTGCTATAAGGCCGAATTCTTCTTTTTTTCTAAAATCACACGTAAAATCTCTCGCAAATATAAGGTCGCTCGGTTTTGCCACATCAATGAGAAGTGCATTTCATCAGGGGACACGCCCTTTTATTTCCCGGCAGCCGCCATCTGCTGGAGCAGGGCATCCTCGCTCATTTCAAGCTTTGCGGCCGCGTCCTTAACGGAAAGCAGCCCGGATTTTATAAGGTCAAAATAAGCAATAAGTTTCCCCTGCAGTATGCCAATCTTTTTCCCCTCGGCTTCCCGTTCGTTTCCATAATCTTCCATTATTTTGCTCATAGTCTTAAATCCTCCTTCTTCCTGTTTGTGAAAACGTACCCTTTCCGCAAGTTGTGAGTAATTCATCTCGTCTGCGTTTGGCGTACAGAAGTCGTGCATGAGCCTGCCCAGCGCATCATCTCCGCGATAGGCTCCGTTCACGTAAAGTATATTGCAACCATCGTCAAAAGGCAAATTCCTGCCATCCGAGTCCGTGCAGTCAAAGTTCTTCTTCACCCGGTAGACTGGCTTTCCGTATCCCAGGTAATCGTTTTCCGTAATGAAAATGATGTAGGTTTCGGGCAGTTCCTTGAACCCCTGCTTTTTCTGCAGCGTGTGGCTGTCGAGCATGGCAAGGTTGTAGCGTACCCGTCTGGGCGAAGCACCTGAATTTTCCCGCTGGACTTCCACGTTGTACTTTCTGCCAGAAAAATCTTCTGCAAGAATGTCCAGCCTGACAGAGCGGCCGAAAAGATTCCTCTTTTCTTTCTGAGACATCACGCTTTTAACGCGGATGTCCTTGCGGTCAAGCAGGATTCCCAGCAGGAACTCAGCTGCCTCATTGTTGCCGTCAAACACGACAGTCATGAAATCATCGTCCATGAGCCTGAAAGCCTGTATGCGTGCGAGCATTTTTGGATCGATTGTATCAAAGAAATCGTTCATCTCACTTTTTTCCTCCTGCATATTTATTGCCAAAAAAAAGTGATTTTCGGCAATGGAAAATGAAAAAAGTCAGAAAAATCCAAAAAAAAATTATTTATCCAGCGAAAGCAGCATGTCCATGTTCCAGCCGCCGTCGGTGACACGGAGCGTTACTAAGTTTCCCGTGCGATCGGCGGTCAGGTCGGTCTTTTTGGTGAGCTGATGAAGGTATGAATATTCGTTTTCGTAATCCTGGCTCACGGCTGGCGTTACGGCGTATTTTGTGATTCCGTTGTCATTTGCCTTTGCACTGAAGTAAAAATAGAATGTTTCGGTGCGGACTTTGCCCTCGGACATGTACTTGCGGTCGCCGGTGAGCAGGAAGGTGCCGTCAGTTTCGACTTCTGAAAAATAGATTTTTTTGCAGGTTGCGAGGATGTCGTAGCCGTTCACATTGAACCGAAGAATTTTCGGCTCTTTTTTGGTCACGTTCGAAAAAACGTCGGCATTGTCTTTCTTTTCACTTGATTTTGTTACGCTCTCACCGTTTGTTGCTGCCATTTGATTTTTAAGCTCGCTCAGCTCCGAAAGAATCTGTTTGAGCGTGGCTGAATCCACAGTGCTTGCCGTGACGGTGTTCTGCGCTTCGAGCAGTTTTGATTCAAGTTTTGAATTTCCACGCCCCAAAAGCCCCGAAAGCTGACTGAATGCACCAAGATTGCTCATTGAAGAAATATCGTCCGCAGAAAGCATGTTGAGCGAAGACGATGCAGATTTTGCCAGCGTGTTTAGTTTTTGCGCCTGAGTCTGCGTGTTCTGGATTTTTTGGTCACTTCGATTCCGCTCAGTGTCCGAATTTTGATTTTGTGATTCCTGGGCATTGAGCGAAGTCGAAATGCCGGCTTCTTTTGAAGGTGCTTTTGGCCTGCTGGGAGCGACAGGTTTTGCACCACGGTAAAAATCACTTCGTCCAGGTGAATAAAAACCGCTTCCAACGCTCGGCATGTTAATGCTCGGGCCTGTGGGCATAGCCGGCATTGTGAGCGCACCTGATTTTTCATCTGGCTTTACCTCAGCAAACGCAAGAGTTCCGATTAAAAGTAAAATATTACAATTGTTCCAGACTTTCTTCGACATATTGAAGCCTCTGTTGCAATGCCTCGATTGTTTTTGTGAGGCGGTTCTTTTCTTTTTCGAGCTTGGCGCGCGGGTCATTGTTGCTGCTCGCCTTTTTCATAAGCTCGGTAACTGTGTCAGGCGACTTTCCGCCCAAAATTGACTGGGTTGCAGCGGCCCGGTCTTCCGGCTTTTTGAGCATGGCGACCTTTTTCATGTTGTCAAAGCCGAGTGCCGGGTTAACTTCAACTGCGCCGAGCTTGGTGATGTCCTTTGCGGAATTTCGTGGCAGGCAAAGGATTCGGTCGAGATAATCTTCGTAGCGGATGTTGGCTTTTTCGCAAAGTTTGTGTGCTTCGGCGAGCAGCTTTCCGAATTCCTGCATGAGCTTGCCGTTTACTTCCATATATTCCTTGCGGATTTTTTCGGTGAGTTCCTTAAGTTCCGGGGATTCTTCGAGGTCGATTTTGTAGATTCCAAGTTCTTCGGCCTTTTGCAAAAGCGTGTGGAATTTTGCCCAGAATGCCGCCGTGTGAACTTTGCTTCCTTTCATCGGGAGTTTTCCGCCTGTCTCGGCCAGGAATTCCTCGGTCAGAAGATGGTGTGTGTATTCGTGAATCGCGGTGTAAATGAGCTGCATGTCGCTCTTGAAATTTTTGTTGTGAAGAAGGATTTCGTGTGTATCCGGTTTGTAAAGCCCGTTTACGCGGGTGCTTTCTTTGCCTGTCATGGTGACTGTAAATTCGAGTTCTGTATTTTCAATCTGCAAAAGTTTCTGTTTGATTTCTTCGTTGTCCATTTCTTTCCTCTATAATGCAAAAATACCAAATTTTTTAAAAAATTATAACGATTTTTGTTTATTTTGGATAGAAAGCATGTTATAATTTTGCGAAAACGTTGTATTTTCAAGATTGAATTAATAAAGTGGGAGTTGATTTTGGTAACTCTAAAAGACATCGCACGAGAATGTAAAGTCTCTTTTTCTACAGTAAGCAAGGCTCTCAAAGGCAGCCCAGAAATCAGCCATGAGACAACTGAATTCGTGCAAAAAAAAGCACGCGAGCTTGGCTATCACCCGAATTTTGCCGCACGCACACTCAGAACAAACCGCACTTACGATATCGGCTTGATTTTTGAAGAGAAAACTGGTGTCGGTCTTCAGCATGAATATTTTGCCAGCGTCATTTCAGGAATTCAAAAAGTCGCTTTTGAAAAGGGGTATGACATCACTTTCGTTGGCGGAAATTCCCTGCAAAACTACGATTATTATTCACACTCTTTGGCACGCAATTATGACGGAGTTGCAGTCCTTTCATGTGATTTTGATTCTCCGGGGATTGTCGAGCTTTTAAAAAGTGATGTCCCCACTGTCACACTTGATTACTCTTTCAGCCCTCAACATTCTTCTGTTTTAAGCGATTCAGCAACAGGCGTCAAAGAACTCACTGAATATGTCATCTCAATGGGTCACACAAAAATCGCGATGATTCACGGTGAACGAACATGGGTCACGGAACAGCGTGTTGATTCTTTCAAAAAAACTTGCGCAGAGCACGGGATTCAAATTCCGCCGGAATATTTTCTTGAAGTTCTCTACCACGATGCAGAAGGATGTGCAGTCGCCACCGAAAAACTTCTTCTCCTCGATGAGCCGCCCACATGTATTTTCTATCCCGATGATTACGCTTCCCTGGGTGGAATCCGCGAGCTTGTAAATCACAATCTTTTCCCGGGCAAAGATATCAGCGTTGTCGGCTACGACGGAATCAACCTCACTTCCATGATGAATCCCCCGCTCACCACTTACGAGCAGAACGGCAAACTCATTGGAAAAACAATGGCCGACGCACTTTTCGACCAGATTGAAAAAGGCTCAATGTTCACTCCCAAAAAAGAATTCATTGACGGCCGGGTAATCAAAGGCGGAACAGTCGTAAAATTGAATTAAATTTTTTCCGAATTCATTTGCATAAAGTTACAAGCTAATATATAATCTAACTACAACGATTTCGTAAGGAGAATTAAATGAAATTCGGTCACTTTGATGATTCACGCCGCGAGTATGTAATCGACACACCTCGCACACCGTATCCATGGATTAACTATCTTGGAACACAGGGATTTTTCTCTTTGATTTCAAACACAGCTGGTGGATACAGTTTTTATAAAGATGCTCGTCTTCGACGCATCACTCGCTACCGCTACAACAATGTACCTATCGATATGGGTGGCCGCTATTTCTACATTAACGACAACGGTACAATCTGGAACCCGGGCTGGTCTCCAGTAAAAACTGAGCTTGATTCTTACGAGTGCCGCCACGGTATGGGCTACACTGTAATCACAGGCAAAAAGAATGATTTGAAGGCAGAAGTCACTTTCTTCGTTCCACAGGACTATGACGGCGAAGTTCAGCAGGTTGTTCTCACAAACGAAGGCAAATCAGACAAAACTTTCAAATTCTGGTCATTCGCTGAATGGTGTCTCTGGGATGCTCAGGACGACTGCACAAACTTCCAGCGCAACTTCTCAACAGGCCGCGTTGAAATCAAAGATTCAGTTATCTACCACAAAACAGAATACCGCGACCGCCGAAATCACTACGCTTTCTACTCAGTAAACGACAAGATTGACGGCTACGACACAGACCGCGACACTTTCATCGGCTTGTACAACGGATTCAACAATCCTCAGCAAGTTCTGGACGGAAAGTGCGGCAACTCACTCGCAGATGGTTGGTCTCCAATCGCTTCACACTACAAGGAAATCACTCTCAAAGCAGGCGAATCAAAGACTTTGGTATTCGTTCTCGGCTATGTTGAGATGCCAGTAGAAAAGAAATTCGAGGCAGACGGCAAGACAATCAACAAGGAAAAAGCCCTTGCAATGATTGAAAAATACAACACACCAGAAAAGTTCGCTGCTGGTATGGCAGAACTCCGCGCTTACTGGGACAAGCTCCTCGGAATTCTCAACGTAAACACACCGGAAGACAAAGTAAACCGCATGGTAAACATCTGGAACCAGTATCAGTGTATGGTTACTTTCAACCTTTCACGCTCTGCTTCTTACTTCGAATCAGGCATTGGCCGAGGAATGGGATTCCGCGATTCAAACCAGGATATTCTTGGCTTCGTACACCAGATTCCAGACCGCGCACGAGAGCGCCTTATCGACATCGCTTCTACACAGCTTGAAGACGGCGGATGCTACCATCAGTACCAGCCACTTACAAAGAAGGGTAACGCTGACATCGGCGGTGACTTCTCAGACGATCCACTTTGGATGATTCTCTCAGTTTCTGCATATATCAAAGAGACTGGCGACTGGTCAATCCTCGATGCAAAAGTTCCTTACGACAACGATGAGTCAAAAGCAAAATCAATGCTCGACCACCTCACAGTAAGCTTCTACCACATCGTAAACAATCTCGGACCACACGGCTTGCCACTTGCAATGCGCGCAGACTGGAACGACTGTATCAACCTTTCATGCTTCTCTGACACACCGGGCGAAAGCTTCCAGACTTACACAAACCCAAAATTCAAGGCAGAGGGCGGTTACTCAAAGGTTGCAGAATCTGTATTCGTTGCAGCCTTGTTCACTTACGCAGGTCCAAACTTCGTTGGCATCTTGAATCACCTTGGAATGAAAGACGAAGCAGCTAAGGCTCAGGCAGAAATCGACAAGATGAAGAAAGTAATCATGGAATCTGCATGGGACGGCAACTGGTTCATGCGAGCTTACGACGCTTACGGCAAGAAGATGGGTTCAAAAGAATGTGAAGAAGGACAGATTTTCATCGAGCCACAGGGCTTTGCAATCATGTCTGACATCGACAAGGACGCAACAAAGAAAACTCTTGCTGCAATCGACGAGCGCCTGAACACAAAGCACGGTCTTGTTCTCAACAACCCAGCTTTCAGTAAATACTATGTTCAGTACGGCGAAATCTCTACATATCCGGGCGGATACAAAGAGAACGCTGGTATCTTCACACACAACAACGCATGGATTATCTGTGCGGCAGCTTATGCTGGTGAAGGAAACCAGGCATTCAAATACTACTCAGAAATCGCTCCTGCTTACACAGAAGAGACTTCTGACATTCATAAAACAGAGCCTTATGTTTACGGCCAGATGATTGGCGGTAAAGATGCAGGTTCGGACATCGGACAGACAGGAAAGAACTTTGGTCAGGGCAAGAACTCTTGGCTTACGGGAACTGCCGCATGGAATATGGTTGCAATCAGCCAGTACATCCTCGGTATCCAGCCAGACTTCGACGGACTCAAAGTTGATCCATCAATTCCATCAAGCTGGGACGGATTCACAGCAACTCGCTTGTTCCGCGGCGCTAAGTACAACATCACAATCAAAAACCCAAGCCACGTTTGCAAGGGC
>CACZYY010000050.1 GCA_902785455.1 uncultured Spirochaetaceae bacterium | reverse complement strand
GAAGATGTGTGTGCGCCGTTCAAGATGCGGACTTTTCGAGTGTGGTAGTAGTCCATGTTCTGAACCCATTTGACTGAAAGGCCTGCTTTAACGAGCGGAAGCTCATCCTCGTGTGATTTTTTAGATTCGATGACCCAGAAGTGGAAAAGTTCTGCTGAGTCGAGGAGTTTGTCCTCATAGCCGAGCTTTTCACAGATGTTCTCAGCCTGAGTTTTGCCGTTTTCTTCTTTTGAGAGGAGCGGGAAGTATCCCGGAACGATTCGGTCAACAAGACATGAGCAGACGTCACAAGCCTCGTCGAACCAGTTGATGAAATCTGGTCCGAGCTGCCACATCTCAGCGTAGCGGAGGATATTTATTCGGAGGTTAAGGCCAGCCTGATCGCTCAATTCACAAGGAATCAAAATCATGCCTTTTGAAAGGTCGCCCTTGAATGCCTGGAATCGTTTGTAAAGGAAGGCTGTTACTTTTGCAGGGAAGTTTTTCTGTGGCTTCTGGTCGAGTGTTACTGGAACGCCGTCGATTTCTGTGTCAAAGCGGATTCCGGCCTCGGTTGTGTTAGAGACGATGAAGCGCAAATCCGGGCTTGAAGCAAGAGCTATATATTCGTCGTAGTTTGTGTATGGGTTGATTGAGCGGCTTACTGAATTGATGCAGCGTGTCTCAACTGTTGGTTTTCCGTCTTTCATGCCGCGGAGAACTGTTGTGTAAAGGTTATTCTGTGCGTTCATCGCATCAATCATGCCTTTTTCGAGTGGCTGAACGATTACGATGTTGCCGTTGAAGCCTGCTTTTTCATTTGCAATATCAATCTGCCAGTCAACGAAAGCGCGCAAAAATCCGCCTTCACCGAACTGCAATACTTTCTCTGGGCGAGAAACTGTTTTCATCACATCTTTTATTGATTTAAGAGCCATAAATTGAACCTCCGAAAGTTTCTGGGAGAAGTTGACAGCACCAGGGCAAACGCATTATGAAATATTCCCTGTTAAAAATGGCTTCCAGTCGTGAAAACGGCTTATCGAAAGCGCATGCTAGCATGCTACACGCGTTTTGTACTTGTAACTATATACGTTTGCCGCTCACGCGGCAGCACAAAACGAGTGTTTTCGTAAGCCGTTTCGCTCCTTCGCGCCATTTTCAATATAAAATCGTCTATAATGCGTTTGCCCTGTGGACAGCACTTCCATAAATTCTATAATAATTTTATAATCCCGAAACTTGAAAAATCATATAGCGATTATTGACACCTTTTTGATAAAAACCGTGGAAAAAAGCGGAAATATGAAAAATTCCGAACAATACACGAAATAGTCAAATTTGTGCAAAATATATTTACAAAACACATATAAAACTTGTAAAAATAATAATGTCATTATAAAATATAATAATGCAGAATTTTCAAAATGGACGAAGAGTAGGTTTCATCCTTTCTACTATATATAACGGTTCCGCCCTCAAACTCTGGCACAAAATAGTTTCCCGTGCATCTCAGGATAAAGGTGCGTTCTTTGTATTTCCAGGCGGAAAGCTGTCTTCCGAGAAATCTAATGACTGTCTGAGAAATTCTGTTTATGAACTGGCAAATCCTTCCAATATCGATGGGCTCATCAGCTGGGCTTCAAGTATCAGCGGATCCGTCTCTTTGGAGGAAGTCGAAGAATTTCACAGCCGCTTCAATCAAATTCCTGTAGTTACAATCGGCCAAAAACTTCAAGGCAAGCCTTGTTCAGAATTTGACGCTTACACCGGAATGAAGGAGCTGGTTCTTCATTTTATAAAAACTCATGGCGTAGAAAAGATTGCATTCATTCGTGGCCCGCAAAATCATACTTCTGCCGAAGACCGATTCCGGGGTTTTAAAGACGCGCTTTCTGAGTCAGGCCTGTATAATGAAGAAAATCAAAATCTCATAACAGATGCGATGAGCTGGAATGATGGCGAAAAGGCAATGGTTCAGCTTTGTGAAGAGCGCAATCTTGTTCCCGGCAAGGATTTTAAGGCAATCATAGGTGCAAGTGATTTGATGACTTTCGCGGCCGTAAATTACTTAAAAAAGCGCAATGTCCGTATTCCAAAAGACGTTCTTGTCGGCGGTTTCAACGATACCGAAGAAAGCCGGATTTCAGTTCCGTCGTTCTCAACCGTTCACATGCCAACGGCAGAGCTTGGTGTTGATGCTTACGAAAAACTTTCCAATATTCTTGATGGAATGCTCGGCGTTGCGGATACAAAACTTTCTGCTTATCCTGTAATCCGAGAAAGCTGCGGCTGTAACCGTGCAAAAATCTGGAATTCAGCAGAATCAAAATACAAAATCCGAAGTGAAGCACAGTTCCGTGAAGAACTTTTTAAGATTTTCCATACGACTCCGGAAAAGGCCAATCTTGACCCCATGCTTCGTGCCCTTTTTGACAACGACAAGCCGAAGTTCTATGAGCTTTTTTCACAGTGGATCACAAAATATTTTGAGGAAGGCGGGGAATCCCTTACAGTCTTTGCATTCTTGTCTGCGCTTCGTGGAATCACTGATCTTTCTCCGGAATATATCGAAAAGGTCATTCGTCATGTAATCGTGTCTATTCCTCGGATTCAGGAACGTGTGCTTATTCAGGAGCAGTTTGAGGCCAATAAAGTCAACATGGTGGTTTCGTCTTTAAAGAATGAGCTGCTTTCTGTTTATGACAGGCCAAAATTAATCACAGTCCTCAAAAAATATCTTGATACAATCGGAATCCGTACTTTTGCGATTGTTTTGCACGAAGACGAAAATTATTCAAATTATATCGGTGGTTATAATGCTACCGATGAAGCCCGCACGGAGCCTGTAAAGTTCCAGCGTGGCAATCTTGTTCCTGACAAATACGCTTCGGATTTTGCGAACGGCACTTTTATAGTTCAGCCGCTTTTTGATGATGAACATGCTTACGGATATATCATTTGTGGTTACGCAAAATGTCATGGCATTGTTTATGAGGATTTGCGCTCGTCTGTGAGCAGTGCCCTTCAGAGCATAATCTTCTTTGAGAATACAAACGAAGCCCGCAAAATTGCTGAGCAGGCTGAGTTCGCCAAAACTGAATTCTTTGCCAATGTCGGAAGTGATTTGTGCGATCCGCTCAAAAATCTTTCGGCAAAAGTTCAGCAAATGGAAGAGAATATCGAAAAGGGCGTAATCGACAGGGAAATTTTTGCCGAGCAGCTTCTTTTCCTCCGGTCGCAGATCAATGCACAGCTTCAAAAAACAGAAACTCTCGTAGATTTGACTCGCTCTCAGGTTGACGATCTTCCGATGAACAAAAAATTGTTCGAAATCCGTCAGGTTCTTCCCGGAAGCATTGCCGCCAATCTCAATCAGGAATATCCGCTTCTTTTTGGTGATGCAGAACGACTCAAACGTGCTTTGCAGACGATTTTTGATTATGCAGAAAAGATTCCGTGCATTTCAGAGAAAACAGACGGAATTCACATTGAATTCTATTCAAGCCGCTTTGACTGGCACAAACCTGAGCTTCTCCTTGCCGAAAAAATCATTCTTCTTCAGTTTGGCGAAGTCGAAAAGTCAAACAGCTACGCCGAAGTTACGTTCCCGTGGCCAAACCTTGCGGGGCTTCCGCCAGAAAGTCATGATGTCACCAAGTCAAAGCTTTATTGCTTTACCGAAAGCCTTCCAAAAGCAAAATTCGAGCTTGAGCCAAAATATCTTTTTGAGGAAGGCTATCTCGAATCTGATTTCGACAATGCCGTGTTCTATTGGGAGCCGGATTCTGCTCCAATCGATGAATGGATTAAAATTTACGGTCTCCGCAAAAAAGATTCTGTATTCCGTGCGCCGCTCGTCTGCTACAGCCACAATCTCGTGGGACATAATTTCTCAGACATCCTTGAGCAGAAGATCCGAGCGCAGCGGTCGGCTCCAGTTCTGTTCGTAAACACAAAGCACACTCATTATGGCACCTGGGCAACAGAGTCAAATACTGTCACGGTTTCATCAATGGATGAATTTGACGACATTCTTTCAGAAATCACACCTTCTCTGATTGTTTTTGAAAAAATCGACGAAGAAAGCATCCGCCGCATCCGTCAGAATCAAAAAACCGTTCTCGTACCAATCATCGTTCTTCCAGATACGGTTGAAACCGATGAGGAAATCGAGCTTCTCTGTTCTCATCCGCGCATCATTCTTTGTAACCGTGGGGCAGCTGAGTCCGAGCAGTTTAACGAACGAATCAAGGCAATTCTTGCCGGCGACGAAATTTTGCCGCCACACACAGGCGCACTTGTCAAAAAGGCAATTCTTTATCTCAACCGCAACGCTTCAAAGCAGATTGTCCGCTGGAAGCTTGCAGACACGGTTCATGTCAGCGAAGATTATCTCACCCGCATTTTCCACAAGGAAATCGGCCTGAGCTTGTGGGAATATCTCAACCGTTACCGAATCTACATCGCTACGAAAATGCTTCTCGAAACCAACGATACGATCTACGAAATCGCGGAAAATTCTGGTTTCCAGGATCAGGCATATTTCTGTCGTGTCTTCAAAAAAATCTACGGCATACCGCCAGGAAAAATCCGCTCAAAATAATAGTGGGAAACTCCAAAAACTTTGTGTTTTAGAAGCTTCCATAACTATAATATGTTCGGTTTTGTCCAATAAGACAAAAGTATATTTAATTTCTAATTGACGCTTTCCGCGTTATTATTGTCTCATGAGGTTAGGTATGAACGCACACGAAACTAATGTTTTAAATGCACCGAAGAAAGATCTCTGGAAGAATATCAAGAGACATTTCTCGGTTTATGCACTTCTCGTCATTCCAGTCGTGTACTATGCTATTATGAAGTATGGTCCGATTGTTAATGGTCAGATTGCTTTCAAAGATTTTGAGCCTGTAGACGGAGTATGGGGCAGTGTTTGGGTTGGATTCAAAAACTTCAGCACATTCATCCATTCGTTCTATTTCGGCGAACTTATGAGAAACACAATTCTTTACAGCTTGGCTAAGCTTTGTGTTTCAGTTCCTCTTTCAATCATCTTGTCTGTTGCGTTGTACGAGTGTACGCATAACGTTCTTCGTCGTATCGTTCAGACTTTGGCTTATCTCCCGCACTTCCTTTCTTGGGTTATCATGTACGGTATCCTTCTTATTTTGTTTGCAAAGGGTGACGGTCTTGTTAATCAGGTTATTGAAAGTTTCGGTGGCTCATCATTAGACTTCCTTACAAACACAAAAGTCTTCCCTGTGATGGTCGTTCTTTCGGACGCATGGAAGGAAATGGGATGGGCAGCAATCATCTTCATCGCAGCTCTCATGGGAATTGACCCTTCTTTGTTCGAGGCTGCTATGGTCGAAGGTGCTTCTGCCGTTCAGCGAGTATGGTACATCACAATTCCGTCAATCAAACCTGTCATCGTTACTGTAGTTCTTCTCAAGCTCGGTACAGTTCTTGATGCCGGATTCAACCAGATGTTCATGTTGTATTCACCTGCTGTTTATTCAGTTGCAGATATTATCGATACATGGGTTTACCGTCAGGGTCTTCTTGAATTCCAGTTTGCTCTTGCTACCGCTGTAGGTATCTTCAAGGGCGTAATCGGCATGATGCTCGTTATGGTTTCTAACAAGGTTGTCAAGAAATTGACTGAATCTTCTCTCTTGTAATTTGTTGAGGTGCTAAAATGGAAAAACCAAAGACAGTAAAATTAACATCAGGCGACAGAGCTTTCTACACAGGCGTAAACTTGTTCCTTGTTTTCATCGGTGTAATCATCGCTGTTCCTATTATCAGTACAATTTCATCTTCTGTAACTCCTAACGGTTACATTGGATCGACTTTTGACAAATTCATTCTTATGCCATGGAAGTGGGACGCTTCTGCTTACAAGGCATTGCTCGGAAACAACGGATTTACCCTTGCTTTCTGGAACTCAATCAAAATTATGCTTTTCGGTGTTGTGACATCTTTGTCGCTCACAGTTCCGATGGCTTATTGTATGTCTGTTCAGGACTTGCCAGGCCGCAAAATCTTGAACTACTTCGTTTTGATTCCATATTTGTTCAACATCGGCGTTATCCCAACGTTCCTGGTTGTAACAAATCTTCATCTTACAAACCACTTGTGTTCAATCTTCTTGCCAGGTGCAATCGGTACTTACAACTGTCTGATTATGCGCGGCTTCTTCGAGGGAATCCCAGAATCTCTTAAAGAATCGGCTCGAATTGACGGTGCGGCAGAATGGTATGTTCTTATTTCAATCATTCTTCCATTGTCAAAGCCAATCATCATGACAATCGGTTTGTACTATGCAGTTGGTTACTGGAATGACTTCATGCATGCCCTCCTTTACTTAACAGAGGCTTACTTGCAGCCACTTCCAATCCTCACTCGAAACATCCTTCTCGGTGCTTCAATGAGCGAAACTTTGGATACTGGAACGGCATTCGGTGCGGCTTCTATCGCATCTATCAAAGCGGCTTGTGTATTCTTGTCTGCTATTCCGATGATGCTCGCTTATCCGTTCATCCAGAAATACTTCACAAAAGGTACAATGCTTGGTTCTGTTAAGGGCTAAGTTTGAATAAAATTAAAATGGATTCATTGTTTTCAAATAACAAGGAGGAAAAAATGAAGAAGTTAATGAAAGGAGTTGCTGTTTCTGTAGCAGCACTCACAGCATTGGCTATGGTATCTTGCGGCTCAAAAAAGAGTGCAGCAGTAGACATTGAACTTTGGTATGGTGCAGCTGCATCAGAAGCTGGTCCAATCCCTGCTGACTGGGTTGGCTACCAGATTGTAAAAGACAAGCTTAACATCAATCTTAAGCTCACAAACTTGCCGTCATCAGAAGCAGATCAGAACACAAAGATCAACGCTGCTGGTGCTGCAAACACATTGCCTGATATTTTCATGGTTTCAAACGAAGTATATTCAACTCTCGTTTCAAAAAGATTGCTTGCTCCGGTTGACGCAATGTATGCAAAAATGCCAAACCGCACAGCAAAATTGTACGATGCTGATTCACGCGCATTCACAACAATCGACGGACATTCTTATGCACTCGCTCAGCCGGGTTCAATTGTTCGCAACGAAGGTGTTCTTATCCGCAAAGACTGGCTCGACAAACTCGGACTTTCAGTTCCAAAAACAACAGACGAATTCATGGCTGTAATGAAAGCTTTCACAGAGAAAGACCCAGACGGAAACGGCAAGAATGACACATATGGATACGGTGCATTCCTTGAAGTTTCTGCTCCAAACGAAGGTCTCGGCCGCCGTCTTGACCCAATCTTCGGTGCATTCGGCGTAGCTGGTACATGGGATCTCTCATCTGCTGCAACAGCTGGTCTTAACCTCTACAAACCAGAGTACTATGACGCAATGGTTTACACAAAACAGATGGTTGACGCTGGTGTAATGGATCCAAACTGGTTGGCTTACAAAAAAGACGACTTCCGTGCTGCTTGGAAACAGGGACGCTTTGGTATCATGCGTGAGCAGAACGCTGCTTATGCAAACGAAGGAAACTACAAACCATTCGATAACAACTTCCCAGAAGGCGAATGGATTGTTGTTGAGCCACCTGTAGGACCAAAAGGCAAATCTTCAGCTGGTACATATTCACAGGCTTACCGCATGTATGCAGTTTCTGCAAAGGCTGCTAAAGAAGGCAAGATGGACAAAATCGCAGAGCTCCTTGAATGGATGTCTTCTGACGAAGGTTACTATCTCCTCGGTTGGGGTAAAGAAGGTGAGAACTATATCTTGAACAATGGCGTTCCAACAACAAAAGGTTTGGCTGACCCATCAAAAGGTTACACAGAGTCTGCTATGATTCCGCTCACACAGCTCCGCAACATGGTTTACTACAACGGCGACATCGAGTTGGCTTCACGCTACCCAACATGGTACTCAAAGAACGGCAAAGAGATGTCTGCTCTTAAGACTCTCCGCGAAATGCAGGCTAAAGCTTGGACAGCTTGTATCGGTCAGGACAAAATGCCAAAACCAAACGCAGACGTAAAACGATTCTACGAGCAGGGCGTTGTTGAGTTCATGACTGGAAACCGCGCACTCAACCCAACAGAATGGCAGAAATTCCTCGACGAGTTCAACAAAATCGGCGGTAAAGAATGGAATGATGCCGGTGTTGCTCTTGCAAAAGAGAAGAACTTCATCAAATAAAGGTCATTTCTAAAACAGTAGTTTTAGAGGTTTCCTATAATAAACAATAAACACTCCTAAATTGTTTGCTTTTGGGCATCGGATTGTTCCGGTGCCCTTCTTTTTTGTGGAAAACTTCTGTTGATAAGTGTTGGAAAAGTGCTTAGTTTTCAACAAATAGTCCACAAAATGTGCAAAAATTGTGGAAAAGTTGAGAATTTTTTGTTAAAAACTGGTGAATTTCAGCTAAGTTTTCCACAATTTCTCTACAAGAAATTTGCCTGCATGTATTCGGAATGGACTTCTGCATATACAACTTTGATTTTTTGAGGTATAATAATTCCTTATGAAGAATGATATTAGAAACGAACTTGCCGTATGTGGCTTTGAAGCGGTAAAGGCTCTTGCAAAGTGCAATCCCCAGAAAATTTCCCGATTTTATTACACCCGTGACAGAATGATGGATTTTAAGGACTTGTTCAAATCCCTTGCGGAGCGAAAAGTGCCTTACAACAATATCCCGGAAGGGGAGCTTGAAAAACTCAGCGGTACGCCTCATCATCAGGGGGTGGTTGCCATGATTCGGAACGAAGAAATTCCTCATCTCAACACAGAAATTACTGATGAATGGCTCCACAACAAAGAAAGCGCGATTTTGCTCGACCGTGTAGGAAACGCAAACAATTTGGGCGCAATCGTCAGAAGCGCGGCATTTTTTGGCTTTAAGAACATCGTTATTCCGCGTGACGAGGCTCAGTCTTCCGTAACGACAAGCTCTTACCGTGTTGCACAGGGCGGCATGGAATATGTAAATATTTACTCAATTCTGTCGATTGAAAAATTGCTCGTATCAATGAAGGGCAAGATGATTCGCTTCGGAACAGATGTGCGCGGCCGAACGCCAATAGCAAAAATCCCGGAACTTTGCAACGAAAAGAAAAAGCCTGCTCTGATTGTTCTCGGTAACGAGGAGCACGGAATTTCCCGGCTCGTTCGCGATAACTGTGACGAGTTAGTGACAATTCCGTTTTCGTCAGGGGCTGGTGAAGGCAAAGCGCAGCCGATTGAGAGCTTGAACGTAGCTCAGGCCGCAGCAATCGTTTTGTATGAGTGCAGGGACATCCTGTCCTGACAAGAATTTCCTTCGGAAATTCTTGCGGTCAACCCGCTTTTCGCCGCGTCCGTGCGGCGATTTTTTTTCATATTCAAAGATAATTGCTTGTTTATTTTGGATTGTTTTCCGACTATTGCAAAAAACGACGTGAGGGAGTGAAACGGCTTACGAAGACACTCGTTTTGTGCTGCCGCGTGAGCGGCAAACGTATATAGTTACAAGCACAAAACGCGTGTAGCATGCTAGCATGCGGCTTCGATAAGCCGTTATCACGACCGGAAGTCGTTTTTTTGATACAGCCCGTAATTTTCAAAAAACAACTAGCGATTCATTTCGGATTGTTTGCCGGTGCTTTTGTGGCAGGCGATAATCGAGCTGATTTCGTTGAAGTCGGATAGCGGAAGGTCGCCGAAGATTGTGTTTTTGGTGGCACATGTGGCGTTTCCGAATTCTACGGCTTTCTGCGGATCGTTGTATTTTAGCAGCGCGAACAAAACGCCTGCACAGTATGCGTCACCGCTTCCGATTCGATCAACCACATCGATGTCCTTGTATGGCTCTTCGGTGTAGAACTTGTCTTCCTTTTTAGAATAAACCAGCGATGTGAAAGAATGGACTTTCGGGCTGATAACTTCGCGCATTGACGACGCGATGAATTCGATGTTCGGGAAGTCCCTGCAGAATTCACGGTGCATGTCCTGAAGAGAGCCTGTTTTCTGGAACATCCGGCGGCAGCTTTCCTCGGAGATGAAGAGAATATCCACGAACGGCAAAATCTGCTTAATTGTGGTACGGGCTGTGTCTTCATCCCAGAGATTTGCGCGGTAGTTCACGTCGAAAGCAATTTTAGTGCCTGCCGCTTTGAATTTTTTAATCATTTCGATTGCAAGTTTTCGTGTGTTTTCACAAAGTGCAAGCGTAATTCCAGAGGTGTAGAACATTTTTGTTTTGCCATAAATGTCTTCCGGGATTTCTGACGGTGAAATCTTTGTGATTGAGGAATTTTTACGGTCGTAAACAACGGTTGGTTTTCGCGGGTAAGCTCCGTTCTCGTAGTAGTAGATTCCGACACGGGCTTCTGGCGAGTCGTCAAAAATGATGTAGTCATCGCTTACACTTGAAGCACGGATTCGGTTTTTGATAAAAGTTCCGAGCTGATTTTTTGGAAGACGAGTGACAACTCCGGTTCGCAAACCCAAAAGTGAGACTCCAGAAGCGACATTAAGTTCCGCTCCTCCCGCATGTTTTTTGAAAGAATCGCTTTTGCTGATAAGTTCATTCACTCCAGGTGAAAGACGAAGCATGATTTCACCAAATGTAATCAAGTCAAATTCTTTGTAATTGTCCATATAAGTCTCCTCGATTATATTTTAGCTTCTTCCAGACCTGCAAACAATGTAAATGATTGCCTTGAATTATTAAAAAAACGCTTTTATTTACCGATAATTAAGATATGAGTGAAAAGGGAAAGAAGAACAAGAAGAAAACCGGGCTTGGACTTGCCATTTGGCTTCTTCTTTTTTTGATAATTCTGATTGTTTTTTTGGTCAAGCAGGAAGAAATAAAGGAAAATTTTGAAAAATCTGGCGCGACAGCCTTAATCGAAAAGAAAATCGGCAAAGATATTTTTGAAGATAAAAAAGAAACTTCGAAATCCGAAGAGACTGGTGAAATTGTCATTGATTTGACTAAAAACCTTCGTAAAACAGAGCCGGTCACAAAATCTGAGCAGAAAAAAGAAGAGCCTCAGAAAATACAAGAGCCTAAAGCAGAAGAAAATTCCTCAAAAAAGCGAACTGAACCCGAAAAGTCTGTTCAGCCAATAAAAACTGAAGAAAAAAAGACTGAGGTGACTTTAAAACCTGTTGAAAAACCAGAGCCAAAACCGAAAACAGAAGAAAAACGGCCGGAACCTCAGAAAACTGAACCAAAGAAGACCGAGCCAAAACAAACTCAAACCGTCGCAAAAAAAGAAAATCCTGCCCAGACTCAAGTTCAGCAACCAAAAGTTGAACCTAAACCTGAGCCAAAACCAGCACCTCAGCCACCAGCAAACACGACAAAGGCAAAAATTTGTTTTGTTGCGATTGACAGTGAAGGCCCAGTCGTGCGAAAAATCGTAAGCAGGACAGTTCACAAAGATTCTCCGATGGGTGACGCATTGAACCAGCTGCTTCAGGGCCCAAGTGCAAGCGAATCAAGCACAGGATGTCGTTCTTTGATTCCTGCTGGAACACGGTTGCTGAGCGCAAGCATTAAAAACGGCGTGGCGATTTTGAATTTCAGCGAGGAATTTCAGTTCAATCAGTTTGGCGCGGAAGGTTCTCTTGCCCAGCTTATGCAGGTTGTTTACACCGCAACTGAATTCAGCACGGTCAAAAGCGTTCAGATTATGATTGAAGGTCAGAAGAAAGATTATCTGACAGAGGGCGTTTGGATTGGCAGCCCCCTGAACAGAAGCAGTTTTTAGTTGAAACTTGCGATTATTGCATCGAAATATTTTTTGTTGCTTGAATATGCGCCCGCAAAGACTGTGAGCGTGTACAATCCGGCTGTTTTTGAATCAAGCTCACGAAGGAATTTGAAGTCATAAGTGTAGCTGTCAGATTCTGCATGGTATGAAACCTGCGTAAAAAGCGTGCCGTTTTCTTTCTTTTCGATTTTTTGGCTGGTCCAGTTCGGATGAACAAGCTCAGTGCCCAAAAGCAATCGGCGTTTGAGTACGTCAAATTGATTTTCGAGCGGAGATGAGACTTCATTTACTGTAAAGACAGCAACATTGTTCAATGTGTAGAAATTTTCTGCTGCTGTAACCCATGAAGAGTCAAGTTTTGCTTTTAATTCCGTTGAGTTGTCATTTGCCTTGTAAGCAACTTCTAAAGGATTCGCTCTTTTGTCCTTCTTGAACTTGTGTTTTGTATCTTTGTATTTTTCTGAAAACCCGATGAATTTTGCAAAACTCTGGTCTTCCGAAGAAACTAGCTGACCTGCCGTTATGATTTGAAGGACTGTCTTTTTATCGACTGAATCAATCCGTTCCAGGTTGAAGATTGGAATGAGCGGGTCGAAATAAAGCATAACGTTTCCGCCAAACTGAGTGTAATCCTGATATTCAGATTTTTTTTCGGTGACATCTCCGGCATTTTGTCGTCGTTTTGTCATTTCGTAGAAAAAATCGTGAATGTAATTGACAAGATCTGTGTCTTCTGGAGTGATGCTCGTTAAAATTCGCTCACCTGTAAGCTCAAGGTTTTCCATGTCCGGGTCAATTGTGAACAGAATGTGGATATTTTTCTCCGGCTTGAATTTCGAGCCGTTGCCGGTTGCAGGAGCGTAATAACGCAATCCGTAAGTTGATTCGTCGTAGTAAACGATACCGATGTAAGATTCGCGCTCAAAACTTTTGTCCTTGTAGTAAACATACTGACCAGAAAAATCCGGCACGTTCTGAGTTACATGAGGCAAAGCAAAAGAGGCGGAAATTGAAAGAATGAAAATTGAAAACAAAAAGCAAATCTTTTTCATTTTTCAATTATAGCCTTATTGCCCAAAAAATTCCATAGAGCAGGGCAAACGCATTATAACCGATTTTATATTGAAAATGGCGCAAAGGAGCGAAACGGCTTACGGAAACACTCGTTTTGTGCTGCCGCGCGAGCGGCAAATGTATATAGTTACAAGCACAAAACGCGTGTAGCATGCTAGCATGCGTTTCCGATAAGCCGTTTTCACGACTGGAAGCCATTTTTAACAGGAAACATTTTATAATGCGTTTGTTTTCGGCGAGCTATTTTGATTCTTTGCGTTGAAAAAGTTCCACTTCGGAAAGAGCTGGCAGTGCAGGAATCGCGCCCCTTTTTGTGACGCACAATGCCGCGACTGCGTTCGCAAAACTAAGGTCAGATTCAATCCCTTCCTTTGTGAAATCAAACGGATTTTCTTTTAGTGAAAGACGGTACAAAAGGCCGCCGTTGAAGCTGTCGCCCGCTCCTGTTGTGTCCACGACAGACACTTTTTTTGCAGGAACGATTCCGTTTTCGGTGAAGTTTGGTGTTCTGGCAGCATAAAAAACGCCTTTTGAGCCAAGCGTCACAAGAACGAGACTTGCTCCTTCTGAGAGAATTTGAGCCGCTCCCTCTTCGTAAGAAAGATTTTTTCCATATAATAATGCAAGTTCTTCTTCCGAGACTTTAACCATGTCCGCTTTTGAAATCATGCTTTTGATGGTCGGGATTGCATCTTCGCGGTTTCCCCATAAAGTTTCGCGATAATTCGGGTCGTATGAAATAAATCCGCCTGCCTGTTTTACGATTCTGACGGCTTCCTCTGTTGCTGATTTTGCCGGTTCGTCAGTGAGTGAAAGCGAGCCGATATGAAGGAATTTTGTGTCCTCAAGAATTTCCTGATTCAAATCAGAGACCGAAAGTTGTGTGTCAGCGCCAGGATTTCTGCAGAATGAAAAATGTCTCTCTCCGCTCTGGTCGAGGGTGACGAATGCGAGGGTTGTGTGCTGATTTTTTGTTGTGCACATTCCGTTTGTGTTGACATTCAGCTCTTCAAGGACTGTTCGAAGGTCGTTGCCAAAAGAATCCTCGCCTGTCATGCCTATGAATGCTGCTTTTCCGCCAAGCTTTGAAACTGCACAGGCACAATTTGCAGGTGCACCGCCCGGATTTTCTTCGAATATGTTTTTCCCGGCAGATGATTTTCCGGCAAAAGTGAAATCAATAAGAATTTCTCCAAGAGCTGTTACATCAATTTTCTTTTTCATAAATTTTCCTTATCTTTCAGTAGACTCCCGATAAACGATGTTGGTCTCTATGTAAAGAGTGCGGAACGGAGAATCTGGATTTTTGATTCGTGAAAAAAGCATTTCGATTGCTGCGCATCCCATTGCCTTGCCCTTAATGTGGATTGTCGTGAGGCTTGGACTTATGATGCGGGATTCTGGCGAATCGTCGAAGCCGCACAGGAGCACATCATTCGGTACGTTTTTTCCTAGCTTTTTCAGAACCTGAATTACATCCGTCGCAACAAAATCATTGGCACAAATCAAAACTGACGGGAAAAACTCGCAGCTTGTGAATTTTTCTTCAAGATAGGCTATATAATCGCTGTGTGAAGGATAATTCAAGCCGCGGGAATTGCCTGTAAAACACCATTCTGGATGATGTTCCATGCCAAATAATCTGATAGCACCCATAAAAGCGTCGTATCTTTCATAAAATGACATACAGTGCAAGGCTTCTCCTACAAAGCCGAAGTCTTTTTGACCCCGAGAAACCATTTCTTTGATGAATGTGTAAATGCCGCTTCTGTTTTCCATAAGAAGAACGTCCGCAGCAAGTGGTTTTTCTTCAAAAGGAACAGAAGTGTCAATGAACAAAATCGGAATACCGAGAGAGCAAAGCATTTGACTGTATGCCATATCAAACATTTCGACACAGAAAAGGCCTGCGACTCTTTTTGCATCAAAATTCACAGGAAGACGAAGTTCTTCCCGCTCTTGAGGCATTACTCTGTACATCGTGAAGCCGTAGCCGAGCCTTAATGCCTGAGTTTGCATTTCATCAAGCATTTTAGCCGCAAAATGTGAGCTTCCCAACGCGGCTCCTGTGAGCAGCACAAGCTCTTTTTTCTCTGATTGTACGGGGGCATTTTCTTTGGTCATGGTATTCTGGATGGCAAAGAGTTTATAGCCCATTTCCGCCGCTTTTTTGAGAATAGTATCGCGAGTTGAATCTGCGATAACGCCTGTGCTGTTTATGGCTTTTGAAACCGTGTTTCTGGAAAGCCCCAATTCATTTGCTATGTCTTGTATCGTTACTTTTGGCATACCGTCAAATTTAATATACAATGTTCATTGTGTCAAAACAATGTTCATTGTGTCAAATGCACAATTATTATTGTGGAACTTTCATACTGATGTTTTCAAAAGTCGCATCAGATTCAGCAGTGAACAGGGCTAAGTCCGCACCATTTATAGAATTATAAATTCGGCTGCTCAGAACTTTTGCATCGTCAATGTACAAAATTACAATTTCGTTTTCGGCAACGATGGTGACATGATGCTTTTCGCCCGGTTTGAATGTAAATTTTGTCTGTGCAATTGGATCGGAAGAAACGATATTTTCGAATCCGCCGAGTTTGTAGCCTTCATAGTGTATGCAGTTTCTTTTTGCATCAAGGGCAAGGGCGTAGTAATTCTTGAATGCTTTCTTTGGGTTTCCGAAAGCGAATCCTGCAATTCCGTTGTCTCCGATTGTCACGTCACATTCCAAAAGCATTGTTGCTTCCCTGCTTCCCAGGCTCACGACAGATTTCTCACCTTTTTTTGCTGAAAGCTGGAAAGAATTGTCTCCTGAAAGAACTTTCCCTTCTGTTTTACCCGGAGTAAATTCTTTTTTCACAGAAAAATAATCCGCAATGCTTTCCGGCATTTTAACTCCGAGCGAGCCGTCTTCGTGCTGAACGAGCTGGTGAATGAGCATGTTTCCTGCCCACTGATATTTTCCAGAGTCAAAATTCTCGTCCTGAGATCGACCAAGCCAGCCACAGAGGTAGCGTTTGCCCTTCAGTTCAGCTGTTTTTGCCGCATAGAAGATGAAATTCGTTCCGTCAAGCACGTTGTCCTTTGGAGCTGTAAAAGGTCCGTTCATTGTTTTTCCAACGGCATAGTAGGTCACACAGTCCCAGCTGAAAAAGAGATAGTATTTATCTCCCATTTTGAACAAATCAGGACATTCAAGCATCCACTGTTTGTGCGGTGCGTAGAGAGGACCTTTGAAAGTCCAGTTTTTCAAATCTGTTGAGGTAAATTTTGCCACGATTCCGCCGTTTGCTTCCTCTCGTGTTGCGACCAGAAGCCAGTAGCAGTTTTCGTCATCGCTCCACAAAAGCTGAGGATCACGGAAGTCGTTGTTTGAGTATCCTTCCGGCGCGTAGAGAACTTCATCCTTGCGTTTTTCCCAAGTGATTGCATCCCGGCTGACAGCGTGAAGAATACATTCCTTTGGTTTTCCCTGGGCGGCAAAGGCATCATTGTGTCCTGTGTAGAAACAGTGGAAAAGGCCATCTTTTGCTTTGTAAAAAGACCCTGTTCCGATTGCGACATCAGGCTCTGTTGCGATACCTGTAGGAACTGCAAGACCTTCGTCCTCATATTTGTAGAAATTGTCGGTGGAGAATTTGTGAATAGGGTGATAAGCCTGAATGTTGTGGGTGGTTTCATAAAGATAGTACAAGTCAAGCTTTCCATTGTTTTCAATTGGCATTACGTCAGCAACGAATGCATCATCAGGGGTAGGGTAAAGAACATGTTCCACAGTTTTGAATCCTTCTGCCTCTGCTGCTTCGTCTGTGCTCGCGCAGCTTGCTAGCAATGCCAGTACGCCCGCGCAGCAAGCAAAGGCGACGTTTCTTTTTTTCATATTTTTCCTCCTTTTTGGCTTATGCACAATAAGATTTGTGCATAAGTTACATTATTGGTTATAAATCATGATGCAGAATATGTCAAGTTTTATTGTATTTTTTATTATTCAGACATTTCTTTGTGCAAAAAAATGCACTTTTCGAGGTAAAATGCAAAATAACTCTTGACAAATGAGAAAAAGGATTTACATTTAAATCATACTTAAGATTGTGATGTTTACAATTGCACAATAAAAAGGAGGACGTATGAAAAAACGTTTGATGGGTGCCTTGCTTGCGGCTGGAACGCTTGCGGCTGGTTCTGTCTTTGCGGAGACGCACCTGATGCTGGACATGGGAATTAAAGTTCCTTTTGCCTTTGCGGATGTGGTTTCTAAGGATTCGGGCACAACTTCCGAGCTTGGAAAGGTGACGAAGTGGGATAAGGTTGATGATGATTTCCGCTTTAAGCTGGAAACTGATCGTCGGGCAGGAATGGAAATCAACTTTAAGCCACAGATTAAGCAGGATGGCGGTGTCGGGGAGTGTAGGCTCGACACTTACTTCGGATGGTTCAAACCGACTGAATCGCTCAAAATCGTTGCGGGTACTGCAGACGAGCGTCACTATTTCAAGGGCAGCGAGGAGCGTCTTTTGGAAAAATTCGGTGAGATTACGATTATTGACTGCCATGCTGACAACGAGCTTGGCGTTTATTACGGATTGATTACAGATCCTACAGCCATAAAAAAATTTGATAAAAATGCAGTCTGGGGACACGAAGCCGGCTCAATCCGATGGGATCGCTCTTACGGCTGGTCTTCTTCTCAGCTTGGAAACGGCGTTGAAGGTCAGGGAACAAATCTTCAGTTCATCTATTCAAAAGGTGACAGGGGCTTGTTCGCGTCGGCTGTTCTTGTTGGAAATTATGCTCCGTTCAGTAACAAAACAAAAACTGTTGAATGGACAAACAGCAGCTGGGGAAAAGAAGATTCGGACAACAGCGTTTCATGGGTTCCAGAACCTCAGTTCAGACTTGGATACGGATTCAGAAGTGGCAGCGTGGAATTAATCTATAAAGCTCCGCATTTCGGAAACAATGTGCTGGCCGCATTCTGGCAGCCTCGTCTTATGCGCGACAAGCTGATTGGAACAGTGGGCGTTACATTTGCGAATGACGTTGCGGACGGATCTTCAAAATACAATAAACGTGAAAATGAATTCATGGCCTTTGCCTTTGATGCACGAGTTCAGTACAAATTCAGTGAAAAACTCCGTGCAAAGCTCTTCCTTAACTATTCTCAGGTTATGCCGGGCGATAACAATGCCACAAATGACATGAGCAAGCAGTTTGGTGAAAGCGTCTATCACTACAAAAATTACAAAGGTGAGACCGTAGGAAACAAGGCCGAAAACGGCTTCTATGTTGTAAGTTCAATCGGATATACATTGCCTTACGGAACTCTCAATCTGGACGGCGGACTTTACTGGCGCGATTTGGATAACAACGACGGCTTTGAGCTGGGTGAAAACTTCCTTACTGTAAAGGGTAGCTGGACCTGGTGGGTCGTAAACGGTGCCGGATTCTCTCTTGGTGGCTCTTGGTATCACCATATCAACACCGGCGACTACGGAAAGAAAATCAATGGAAACAAATATGACGGAATCAAGGATGAAATTACCCTTGGCTCTTATGTAATTATTAAGCTTGGTCTTTAATGGAGGAAAATAATATGAAAAAAGTAAAAGCTTTGTTTGGTGTGTTGGCTGTTGCTGCGGCAATCGGATTTGTTTCTTGCTCAACTGACTCTAAGTATGAGGAGCCTAAACCTGCTCCTGCAAAACCTTCAGAAGGGAGCGGGGATAAGCCTGCTGATGACAAGCCTGAAAGTTTTGTCGCAAAGTATCTTACAATGAAAGGAATTGCGGCGGGAACTTTCAAATTCAAATATGGAGCAGATGATACTGCTGAAAATGTGAGCCTCCCTGCTTTCAAGATTTCAGATACTGAAATAACACAAGAATTGTATGAGGCTGTAATGGAAACAAATCCAAGCAGCTTTAAGGAAGATGCTTCCGAAGGTGAGGTTCAGAAAAAACGCCCTGTTGACAGCGTAAGTTTCTATGCGGCTCTGGTATTTTGTAACAAACTCAGCGAAAAAGAAGGTCTCACACCGGTCTATAAGATTGGTGACAGCACAGATACAAGTAAATGGGGAGATATTCCGACAGCGAATGATGACACGTGGAATGCTGTAACAGAGGATGAAAATGCAAACGGCTTCAGACTTCCTCATGAGAAGGAATGGATGTTTGCGGCTCTCGGTGATAAAGCAGAAAATTTTTCTGGTTTTGACAATGCTTGTTTTGCAGGGGCTACAGGTGAAGCTGACTTGAATCAATATGCCTGGTATAAAGCTCGTTTTGAAGGCGAAAATAACGTAAATGGTGGAAATTCTGACGGAAAGACTCACCAGGTTGCAAAAAAATCTCATAATTCCAACGGACTTTTCGACATGAGCGGAAATCTCTGGGAATTGTGCTGGGAAAGAATGGATAACGGCAATCACGTTCGTCGTGGCGGTGCATTTGAGTCTGAATGGACTGATCAGCTTTCTGTTTCTACACGATGGGATGTTCCGCCAGAGGCAGCATGGAACAGTGTCGGTTTCCGTATTGTGCAAAAGTCGGAATAGTGAAGATTTTGTAAAAAATTGTAACAAAACGAATTAAAAATGCACAAATTTGCTTGACAAATGCTAAAACTGATTTTACACTGTTAGTAGATTTGTAAAATCAGTTTTACAAATGCACAAAAAGGAGACACACATGAAATCAAAGACTATGTTGTATGTGCGTGACCATTGGCAGTTGTATGTCGTTTTTCTTCTTCCGGCGCTCGTGCTTACGATAATCTTCCGCTATATTCCGATGGGGGGAATACTGATTGCTTTTCAGGATTACAACCCGATTCGCGGTCTCTTGGGAAGCCGGTGGGTAGGTCTCAAGCATTTTGCTCGTTTCCTTTCATCACCAGATTTTCTTTCTTATCTGTCAAACACGCTTAAATTGAGTGTGTACGGGCTTCTTTGGGGCTTCCCTGTTCCGATTATTCTTGCGCTTTTGCTCAATCGAGTGCAGAGCCCTTCAATCAAGCGGAATGTTCAGCTTGTGCTTTATTTGCCGAACTTCATTTCGGTAATCGTAGTCTGCGGTATCGTGCGAATCTTGCTTTCTGTGACTGGTCCTGTGAATAATTTCTTCGGAACACAGATTAATTTCATGGCTGCTCCAGAAGCATTCCGTTCTATTTACATTGCAAGTGGAATTTGGCAGGGAGCAGGCTGGGCTTCGATTATGTACACTGCGGCCCTTGCGAATGTTAACCAGGAGACAAGGGAAGCTGCGATTCTTGACGGAGCGAATATCTTGCAGGAGATTCGGGTTGTGGAATGGCCTGCAATCAAGGACATCGCATTGATTCAGTTCATCCTGCAGGCCGGAAACATAATGAGCATTGGTTTTGAGAAAGCCTATGCTTTGCAGACTGACTTGAACCTTCCTTCTGCGGAAATCATCGCGACTTATGTTTACAAAAAAGGTCTTCTGGACGGCGATTACAGTTTTTCAACGGCGGTCGGATTGTTCAACACTGTCGTGAATGTAATTATGCTTTTGATTGTAAACAAGACAATCTCAAAATTGAATGACGAGCAGGGCTTGTAAGGAGGCTGGTCATGGAAAAAAATCATCTTATCAAGCTTACATATCGTGACAGGGCAATTATCAGAATCGGTTATCTGCTTCTTGCGGCTTTCGTGATTTCAATAATTGTGCCTGTGCTCTACATAATCGTGGCTTCGTTCATTGATCCCGTGACTTTGCAGAATAAAGGCGTTACTTTTGATTTTGACAAATGGACGCTTACGGCTTACGAGCGGGTCCTCTCAAACAAGGCGATTTGGACTGGCTTTGGCAATGCGATTTTGTATTCGGTTGTCTACACGGCCCTGTCTGTTTTCATCACATTGCTTGTGGCTTTTCCGATGTCACGGCCGGATTTCAAGGGACGGAAGTTCTTCAACATCCTCTTCGTGATTACGATGTTCTTCGGCGGCGGTCTGATTCCTACTTACCTTCTTGTGAGCAATCTCGGAATGGTTAATACAATCTGGGCTGTCGTTCTTCCAGGTGCATTCAGCGTGTGGAACATGATTATTGCCCGCACGTATTACAAGGGTGTTCCAAAGGAATTGCAGGAAGCGGCCTTTGTTGACGGTGCCAGTGAGGTGACATATTTCTTCAAGGTTTTGATGCCTGTCTGTGCTCCGTTGATAATGGTTCTGTCGTTGTGGCAGTTCGTCGGAATGTGGAACAGCTACTTTGATGCGATGATTTATCTGAATGATTCGGCAAAACAGCCGTTGCAGCTCGTGCTTCGTTCAATTTTGATTCAGAACCAGCCTGAGTCGGGCATGATTTCTGACATGCAGAGCACTGCGGCACGTGCACAGCTTGCCGAGCTTCTGAAATATGCGACAATCATCGTTTCGAGCTTCCCACTCCTCGTGATGTATCCGTTCTTCCAGAAGTATTTTAATAAAGGAATTTTAATCGGTTCTATCAAGGGCTGATTAAAAAAGGCTGGTAATTAAGTTGCATCCATGCAACGCCGCTAACGCGGGATTTTAAAGGAGGCATGATAAAAATTACATCCATGTAATTTTTATCACGGCCAAGTTTTCACCGTTGGCGAAAACTTGCTGATTCGTTGCATCCATGCAACGCCGCTAACGCGGAGTTTTTAAAGGAGAAAATATGAAAAAAAATCAGAAAATGGCTTTTGCTCTTGTGGCACTGGCTTTTGGTACGAGTCTTTTTTTGGGCTGTAAAGACAAAAATGTGTCTTTGAACAGCGGTGATATTCAGAAAGTTGACCCGAATGAACTCGCTTTTCCTCTTAAAGAAAAAACTGTGATTTCAGGCCTTACGAGCTTTCCGCCAAACACAGAATCAAATCCGAATAACAGGACGATTTTCCGTCGTTTGCAGGAAAAAACAAACGTTGAGGTAAAATGGACTGCAATCCAGAGCGACCAGTGGAATGATAAAATCACCCTGGCAATGGCAAATCCAAAGACTCTTGCTGATTTCGTCTTCAACGCGAGCTTCAACGATTCGAGCCTCTTAAAATATGCCGATCAGGGAATCATCATTCCGCTCGAAGGCTACATCGATTCGTATATGCCGAATTTAAAGGCTGTTTTCGACAAATATCCTGAATACCGTGCGATGTGTACTGACTCAAACGGCCACATCTGGGGCTTGCCATGGATTGAGCAGCTTGGTTCCGGCAAAGAAGCAATTCAGGTTATCGACAACATGAGCTTCATCAACAAAAAATGGCTCGATGCTCTTGGACTGAAAGTACCAAATACTATAGAAGAATTTGAAAAGGTTTTGCTTGAATTCAAAAACAAAGCAAGTCTTCTTCAAAACAAATTTAAAATCGACGGAAGCATAATCCCGATGTCTTTCATCATGAACGATGGCGGACAGGATCCTTATGTCCTTATCAACGGTTTTGGCGAGGGCTACGGTGATGCGGACAAAGGTCGTCATATCGCAGTTACTGACAACCGCAAGGTTATTTGCAGCGCGACACAGGAAGGATTCAAAAAAGGTACAGCCTGGCTTCACAAATTGTACGAGCAGGGCCTGATTGACCCGGAGGCATTCACTCAGGAATGGTCAACTTATGTCTCAAAAGGAAAATCTGGTCGTTACGGTGTGTGCTTCAGCTGGGATGTCGCAAACATTGCAAACCTTGCCGACTGGGTTCCTCTTCCGGTACTTAAAGCTGATGTCAAAAATCTTACTGCTCAGAACGGCTCATTCACCAGTGGTTTCGACCGTGGCCGATGCGTCGTTACTGCGGTCGCAAAAAATCCGGCATTGGTTTGTGCCTGGCTTGATCAGATGTACGATCCGTTCCAGTCTCCACAGAACAACTGGGGAACTTATGGCGAGGACGATGAATTCGACATCTTCGTTCTTGGAAAAAACAAAGCTGGCAAAGATATGCTTAAACACGCTCCGTTGGGAAGTGCTTCTCCTGTTGAAGTTCGTGAGGCAGAGAGCGTAAACGGCCCGCTTGCAATTCTTGATGAATATTATGGCGTTTATGTTACTTGCCCGGACGATGCAAAATACCGTCTGGATTGGATAAAAGATTACTTCACTCCGGATGTGAACGAAAAATATGTCTATCCGAATGTATTTATGACTCGTGAGGATACGGAAGAAGTTTCAAATATTCAGGCTGATGTCAGCAAGGCAATTAACACTGCAAAATCTGACTGGGTAATGAACGGATTCACGGATCAGGATTGGGAAAATTTCAAGAAAAAGCTTGAATCTTACAAACTCGACAAGCTCCTTTCAATTTTCCAGAAATATCTCGATTCATATTACGCAAATATTGAAAACTAGCAGAGGATTTTTATGAGCGAACTGTTGCAGAAAGCACGAAATTATGAGAGCAAGGCTGCTGCTTCCATTGCGGCCAAGGACAGACCTGCTTTTCATCTGACCCCGCTTTGCGGCTGGATGAACGACCCGAACGGATTTTCATATTACGACGGAAAATACCACCTTTTCTATCAGTATAATCCGTATGATATTCATTGGAATACAATGCACTGGGGGCACGCGGTAAGTTCGGATCTTTTGCACTGGGAGTACCTCCCGGCTGCCCTTGCTCCAGATGAGAGCTATGACTGCAACGGTTGTTTTTCTGGAAGTGCAATTGAGCTTTCAGATAAAACTCATCTGCTGATTTATACTGGCGTAAAACAGTATAAATTGCCGGATGGGTCTCTGCGAGATGCTCAGGTTCAGTGTTTGGCCGTTGGTGACGGACAGAATTATCGCAAATACGAAAAAAATCCTGTGATTGATGCTTCAAAATTGCCGGAAGGAGCGAGCAAGGCGGATTTCCGTGACCCGCGAATCTGGCAACTCTCAGACGGAAGATTTTGTTGCGCGGTTGCGAGCAGGCCTTCTGACGGCAGCGGTCAGATTCTGCTCTATGTAAGTCCCGACGGCTTTGACTGGACTTTTTGGACTGTCCTTGACTCAAACAAAAATCGCTTCGGAAAAATGTGGGAATGCCCGGATTTTTTCAAGATTGGCGAAAAATACCTGCTTCTCGTAAGCCCGCAGGATATGCTCGCTGAAGGTGAATTCAATAACGGAAACGGAACTCTTTGCCTTATCGGAACATTTGATGAAAAAACAGGAAAATTCTGCGAGGAAGGAAAGCAGATTATCGATGGCGGCATGGATTTTTATGCCCCTCAGTCCGTTCAGACACCAGACGGCAGAAGAATAATGATTGGCTGGTTGCAGAACTGGGATACTTGTTCCATAAGGGAAGCCGGTTCTCCGTGGGCAGGACAAATGTCGGTTCCGCGCGAAGTTTTTGTAAAGAACGGAAGAATGTGGCAAAAACCAGTCGTGGAATTTGATAATCTTCGTAAAGATGAGGTTTCTTTCAATAATGTCAGCCTGGATTCAAACCGAATGGGTTTTGATGAGGTGAAAGGCCGCGTGCTTGATATGGAAGTCAAAATCACTCCTGATGCTGATTGCTATTCCTGCACGGTAAGGCTTGCCGAAGATAAAAACTTCCACACGGATTTGATTTATCGCGTTCACGAGCATACGCTTACGATTGACCGAAGATATTCCGGGACTCGGCGTGCTCTTATGCATACTCAGGTATGCAAAATCCTCAATGATTCAAAAGATTTGAATTTAAGAATCGTCCTTGACAAGAACAGCGTTGAAGTCTTTTTGAACGGAGGCGAGCAAGCAATGACTTGCGCAATTTATACTCCGCAAGAAGCAGAAGGAATCTCATTCATCGCTGATGGAAAGGCTTGTTTGGGTTTGAAAAAATATTCGTTGAAAGTGTGAAAATAAATTCCCTGGGAATAAAAATGGAATTCAATTTTCGACGCAGATGAACGCAGATTCACGCGGATTTATAAACTATAAGTAATCTGCGTTTATCTGTGTCTATCTGCGTCTAATTTATAGTTTTTTATCCGTTCAAGCGTGCAAGTTCTGCCTTAACGAACTCTTCTGCCTTTTTGGCAGCTTCGTTGGCTGGAACAAGCTCGGCTTTCTCGGCACTTCTTGGTTTGAACTCAACGTTCGGAAGATTTTTGTCACCGACTGTGATTCTAAGCGGGATTCCGATAAGCTCCATGTCGGCGAATTTAACGCCTGGTCGCTCATTTCGGTCGTCAAGAAGGACTTCGATTCCGGCGGCTTTGAGAGCTTCGTAAATCTTGTCGGCTTCTTCTTTCATTGCGCCTTCGTAGCGGATTGGAACGATACAAACCTGGAACGGAGCCACTGTCATCGGCCAGATAATTCCGTGGTCGTCGTTGTTTGCCTCGATGATTGAAGCGAGAGTGCGGTCAACACCGATTCCGTAGCAGCCCATTGTCGGGATTGCAGGCTTTCCGTTCTCGGCAAGGAAAGTTACCTTCATTGATTTTGTGTATTTCTGACCGAGCTTGAAGATGTGTCCAAGCTCATTTCCCTTTTTCTGGTAGAAAGTCTCGCCACAGCAAGCACATTTGTCACCTTCTTTTGCAAGGCGCACGTCAGCTGCCATGTATGGTGTGAAATCACGGCCTGGCTCGATGTGCTTTACATGGAATCCGTCTTTGCCAGCTCCTGCGATTGCGTCATGAATCTGAGCCTCGAAAGTGCCGTCTTCTTTTGCAGTCATGATTGAAAGGTCTGTGATAATCGGGCAGTTTACTTTGCGCGGACCAACGAAACCGTGAGAAGCTCCGCTCATTGCAACAACTTCCTCTGGCTCAGCCAATGCAACTTCGCTTGCCTTTACAAGACCTGCAAGTTTTGCCTCGTTTGCATCCAGATCACCACGGATAAGAACGCAGAAGAATGCCGTCGGGTAGTAATCGCCTGCCGGATCCTTTACGCGCTCCCATTTTTCACATCCTGGAACTTTTGTAAGGTCAAGCGCACAGTTTGTTGCTTTGTAAATGAGCGCCTTGATGAAAGTTTTTGGAGAAGCGTTGAAGAACTTTTCCATGTCTTCGATTGAGAAAACGTTTGGTGTGGCAACTTCTTCTGGAGCGGCATCTGTTTTGACAGAAGGTGTATTGTCCTGAGCACAGGCAGCCTTCTCTGCATTTGCGGCGTATCCACATTTTGGACAAATGATGAGTGTGTCGTCACCGATTGGAGACTCAACCATGAACTCTTCTGAGCCGCTTCCGCCCATTGCACCTGAGTCAGCCTTTACAGGAATGATTTTGAGGCCGAGGCGTTTGAAAATCTTGTGGTAAGCCTTTGCGTACTCTTCGTAAGTCTCGTCCAATGACTCCTGAGTTGCGTGCATTGAGTAAGCGTCCATCATGATGAACTCTCGGCCGCGCATTACGCCGTATCGAGGGCGGATTTCGTCGCGGTATTTTGTGTTAATCTGATAGAGGTTTACAGGAAGCTGCTTGTATGAGTCCAGCCCGTCACGAACGATTGCAGTGTAAGCTTCTTCGGCAGTCGGAGAAACAACCATGTCCTGCTCACCGCGGTTTTTTGCCTTGAGCATCTGAGGACCCATTGTTTCCCATCGGCCAGATTCCTTCCAGATTTCTCCAGGAACGATGACAGTTGATTTGAATTCAAGCGCGCCAGACTCGTCAAGTTCTTCGCGGATAATTTGTTCAAGTTTATAAAGAGAGCGGACGCCCAAAGGAAGATAAGTGTAAAGTCCGTTTCCAAGTTTGCGTGTGATTCCAGCCCGAAGCATGAGTTTGTGGCTGGCGATTACAGCCTCACTAGGAGCTTCGCGGAGTGTCGAAAGATAGAATTTAGATGTTTTCATAGAAGATATTTTATTGAATTGCAAGGGGTTTTACAACTGAGGGGGAGAAACACAGAGGGGAGAAGTCTCTCCCCTGGGGTTCAAGCTTCGCTTTCACCCACACCCCTCTCTGCGGGGTAGGGAGTCGGTCGCCATTAGGCGAACAAACTCGTAAGACGAGTTTGTAGACGAGTCTCGGTAAGGGCTATGCCTGAACCGCACCCCGCAACGCCCCCATTAGCGTCTATATCGCCAGATTCAAGTGGCGTGGTAGGCCGTCAACCATAATCGGGCTTAGTTCTGCCTGAATCAGCGGGTGGATGTAATGAATCAGATCGGCTGTCACATAATCATCGCTCGTAATCCATTCAAGAGGCACTTTCTTTTCGACGTTTGCGATTTTTGAGACATCGGCTGTTTCGGTGATTACCATGTACGGATCGTCCGACACTCGTTTGATAACCACGACTTTGCCTGTCTCGCCCTCAAACGCTGCCTTTACCGCCGCTCCGCCCACGTTGTATGCCTCGGTGATGTCCGTTCGGCTGGTCATGTGGGCCGCGCACCGCTGCAATGTCGAAAGCTCGATAGCCCGTGCCTTAAGACCGAGCACGGCCGTGATTTTGTTCGCGAGGAATTTTGCGGTTCCGCTCATCTGCTTGTGGCCGAATGCGTCCACGAATTCAACGTGCTCCGCAAGCTCAAAGACAAATCTTCCGTCAGCGACCTTTACGCCTTCTGAGACTGCCACGACGATTGATTTTCCCTTTTTTGAAAGCTCGTTGATTTTGCTGATGAAGTGATCCACGTCAAATACTTTTTCCGGCAGATAAATCAAGTCCACGCCTTCACAGTCGTCTGATTTTGCAAGGGCTGCTGCCGCCGTGAGCCAGCCTGCGTTTCGTCCCATAATCTCCACGATTGAGATTGTCGGATAATCGTAAACATGGCCGTCGCGGATGATTTCTTTCATTGTTGCGGCGATGAATTTTGCCGCGCTTCCGTAGCCCGGTGTGTGGTCAGTGATTGCAAGGTCGTTGTCGATTGTCTTTGGAACGCCCATAAAACGGATGTCTGAGTTTACGGTTTTTGCGTAGTCAGACAGCTTTTTAATCGTGTCCATTGAGTCGTTTCCGCCGATGTAAAAAAAGAATTTGATGTCCAGCTTTTTCAGGATTTCAAAGATTTTTTCGTAGATTGCTTTGTCTTTTTCGATTTCGGGGAGCTTGAAGCGGCATGAGCCGAGTGCTGAAGAAGGGGTGCGTTTGAGCAAGTCGATTGCCATTGTTGAGTTGAGCTTGTCGGTCAAGTCAACATATTTTTCATCAAGAAGACCTTTGATTCCGTTGCACATTCCGTAGATTTTGGCGGCTCCGCGGTCAAGGGCTGTCTTGAAAACTCCCGCAAGGCTGGAATTGATTACCGCTGTTGGGCCTCCAGACTGCCCGACAATTACATTTCCGTTCATGACTTTTTCCTTATTAAAAAAAAGCCCCACAAAAACTGTGGGGTGTGTAATGCGTTAGGGATTGTAGGGGCGGCGCAGCCGTTCGCGAAGCGAATGGAGCGGTAGCGTAACCCCGAAAAGCCCGACCGTCGCGCTGGTTGAGCGTAGTCGAAACCATGCGACGGTAACGCCCTCCGTTGACGGCGTTATTTAAACGCCCATCGTTTTAGGCGTTATTTAAACGCTCGATTAATTATTTACGACGGCTGTTTGCCAATGTAAGCGAGAATACCGCCGTCTACATACAAGATGTGTCCGTTGACTGCGTTTGATGCGTCAGAAGCCAAGAATACTGCAGGACCTGCGAGTTCCTCTGGGTCGAGCCAGCGTCCAGCCGGTGTTTTTGCACAGATGAACTGGTCGAACGGGTGTCGGCTTCCGTCTGCCTGCTTCTCGCGGAGAGGAGCTGTCTGTGGAGTTGCGATGTATCCAGGTCCGATACCGTTACACTGGATGTTCTGTCCGCCGTACTCTGAACAGATGTTGCGTGTGAGCATTTTGAGACCGCCCTTAGCTGCTGCATAAGCAGAAACTGTCTCGCGGCCGAGCTCAGACATCATAGAACAGATGTTGATGATTTTTCCGTGGCCTTTTGCAATCATGCCAGGAAGAACTGCCTTAGAAACGATGAACGGAGCGTTCAAGTCAACGTCGATAACCTGACGGAATTCCTCTGCTTTCATCTCAAGCATTGGAATTCGTTTGATGATTCCTGCATTGTTTACGAGGATGTCAACTACACCGACATCTTTCTCAATCTTTTTGACTGTTTCCTGAACCTGCTCTTCGTTTGTGACATCACAGATATATCCGTGAACGTCAGTGATTCCAGCTTCTTTGTAATTTTTAAGACCGTTGTCGAGCTGTTCCTGTCCGCGGTCGTTGAAAACAATTTTTGCGCCTGCGGCTGCATAAGCCTTGGCGATAGCAAAACCGATGCCATAAGAAGCACCAGTAATCCAAGCAATTTTACCAGTAAGGTCAAAATCTTTCATTTTGAATTCTGCCATGTGAAATCCTCCAATTTATTTTAAAGGATATTGGACAAAACTGATAAAATCAATGAGAAAAACAGTTAGGTTTTTTACAATTAGCGTACTATTTCGTTGCTTAATTCATTGGCAAAAGAGGACAATTCGGCGTTGAGGCGCATGACATCCTGAAGGTTCTGCTGCACAAGCACGCACTTTTTCTGGAAATCATCCGGGAAAACCGCAAAGCTGTTGAATGCACTTGAGATTATGCCCTGACTGTTCGTTAAATCTCCATAAATAAGCTCTTTTTCGTTGCGGAGCATGACCATGTTTTCGTTGTCCTTTGTGATTGAAACCACGAAGTTCGAGAGCATGGTGCCTGTTTCCTGAATAAAACTTTCGAGAATTTCCTGAATTCCGTCAAGTGAAGCATTCGCTGAGTTAATCAGGTTGTCCATGTCGGTTACGGAATCCTGGACTGATTTGATGGCGTCGTTCTTTGAGACTTCGATTTGCTGCAAAATTCGGACGTGATGCAGGCGGCTCATTACCGGGCGCAGATTTTCAAAAACCGTGTAAATTATTTTGGCTCGGCTCGTGATATTCTGGCATGTTCCGGCCAAATCTTTTTGAACCATCTGATAATTTCCGAATTCATTAATCATAGTCTTGTATTTTTCGAGAATATTGGAAACAAGACGGGCGATGTTGTTGTTACCGAAAGCGTGGTTGTTGAGGAAGCGTGACTCAAAATCCATTCGCATTGTGTCGGCGTTTTCCATGATTTCAATGACTTCCTGCCAGTTGCCCGCAAAATTTGAGCAGAGCTGGGTGAGACTTGTAGAAATCTGCGAAATTAAATCGAGGGCACGTTTGAATGCAGCTGTAATCTCTTCGTGTGAGGCTGAATTTGTGGAATTCAAATCGTCGAGTATTTTTGTGACGGAACTTAAGCCGCCTGAAATTTGATTTTTGTTTGTGAGAACTGATTTTGTGCGATCGATAGCAGGAAAAATAGAATCGACTTTACTTGAAAGCTCGGAAACCGACGGGGTTACGCTTGAAAGCATCTGCGTGATGTCAGAATTGCATTCTGAGTCTTTTGATGAAATGGAACGCTGTGAATCAATGATGCCGGAGAAAATTGATTTAAGGGAATTGATTTGTTCCAAAAGATGTGCTTCTTCGCCGCTGAGTTTGTCGGAATAAACGAACATGTCCTTTGAGAGACGCTGCAGGTTCTCGGTGATTTTGCTGAATGCCTGGCCCTTTTCACCGGATTTTACGGAAATAACCATTGCATTGAGCGCGATAAGCTCCATCTGCTCGGAATCTTCTTTTACTTCGGCAATCATTTTGTCGAGTTCTTTTAAGTCTTTGATTTTTTCGTTGAGTTTGTCAAAAATAGGCGTGTACTTTGAGCTGAAGTCTGTGATATTGCCCGAAGATTTTGATGAAGCCGAAATTCCGATTGATGAAATTGTGTCCTTCAGTTCTTTGAAGCTTGTCTGCTGGTTGTGATATTCAAGCTGAGGAAAAAGTGATTCAAGCTGGTTAAAGATAGAATCAAACTTTGAATTGATTGACTTGATTTGTGAAAGGGCAGAAGCGGCGTTCATATTTATATTCTCCGTGGAAAAGGAATTTCTTGTTAACTTGTATTAAGTTTATATTATAAAATCAAATTCTAGGAATTACAATGATTTTTTGCTATGCTTTAGTTTATGCGTAAGTTTTCTATAGTTTTTAGTATTTTCTTTTCTATTACATGTTTGTCTTGTTCCAAGCCCGGTGACTTAACGATTCAGCGCGCGATGAAGTTTTATCAGTCGCAGGATTATGAAGAGTCACTCAGGCTTTTTAATACTGCCCTCGAAGAAGAATCAAATTATTCTCCAGAGCTGATTTATAATTTTATAGCGAACGTTTATCTTAAACAGGAAGATTTAGAAAATGCCGTGATTTATCAGCAGAAATCTTGTGAACTGCATCCCGAATACAGGAATCTGGTTTCTCTCGGAATGACGTATCATCTTTTGGGGCGTGATGAAGAAGCAGAATCTGCCTATCAAAAAGCCGTCGAATTGAATCCTCAGAAAGGTGAAGCTTATGCCAGCCTTGGCGCAATGTATCTGGGACAGAACAAAACAAAAGAAGCCGTTGAAAATCTCAAAAAAGCAAGTGAGCTGGAGCCCAAAATAGCCGTAATCCACGCAAACCTTGCCGTAGCCTACGCCGCAATCGGAAATCCCGAAGCCTCTGAATCCGAATTCAAAATCGCCGAAGACTTGAAATGCAAAAACCTGGAAGAATTCAAAGAGCGTGCCGAATCTATGCAAAAACAGTGAATCATGCTTTTAAATAGCTGGGAAAATGCAAAAAAAAACGGTCGGAAGCGAGGTTGCGACACAAATTCTATGCAAAAACAGTGAATCATGCTTTTGAACAGCAGGAAAAATCCAAAAAAAACGGTCGGAAGCGAGGTTGCGACACAAATCCACTTGCTCCTATGCAAAAACAGTGAATCGTGCTTTTGAACAGTAGGGAAAATGCAAAAAAAAATGGCTGGAGTCGTGGTTCTGACTAAAACTCGCTTGAACTTGTTCACCGCGAGTTTGTAGGCAGGTTCACGACGGGAAGCCATTTTTTTTGTTTTATGCCCAAATACTCAAAAAAATCATGATTCACTGTTGACAATGTTACCGAATGTTCGGTATATTTTAGTTACCGTATGTTCGGTAACGCCATGATTAAAAACGAAAACACAAAGCCAACAAAAGAATTGATTCTCGACGCTGCCTTTTCCTTCCTTGAAAAGCCCGGTTTTACTTCATTCTCAATGAACGAGCTGGCCGCAAAGGTTGGAATTTCAAAACCGGCGATTTATCGTCATTTTAAGAACAAAGATGCTGTTCTCGAAGAGATGGAAAATCGAATTGTTGACAATATGGCTTTCTTTTTAAGAAATGTCAGCAGTCAGGACGAAATTGCTTCTAAAAAATCCCTTGCGGATTTAATAGATTACTTTGGTGCCAATCCGAGTCACATAAATTATTTTATTGCACAGATGTCCTCAATCCCCAATTACGAGGAACATCTTTTTGACAGATTGTATGAATGTGACGTTCCGTTTTTGGCTGCTGAAAGCAGGAAGGCTTATCTTGAGAATTTCCGGAATGACATGCAAAAATTTTCAAGGCATGTTTTCTGCGGAATGACGATTTTTTTCTTTGTCAGTTTGCAGGAGCGGTTCCTGAAGCTTGGTAAAATTTCAAAGCCTTCAAAAAATTTCGGTGACAATGTGGTGAACCTCATGCTCGAAGGCCTTGTCGGCACTACCTGCAAAAAAGATGCTTTTTATCCGGAGCCTGTTTCTGAGGAGCGCAAAAAAGAGCTGTTCGCCCTGTGTAAAATCCCGGATGAAACATTCCCGGAGGAAAACCGCATCTTTACTGCGCTTGCAAGCGTCATCGGAAAGTATAAGGTTCCGGGTGTCACGGTCGAGAAAATTGCTGACGAGCTGAATATGGCAAAATCATCACTTTATGAATATTTTGCTAACAAAAATGAGATGATCAAGTGTCTTATTAATAAGGAACTCCAGCTTCTTCAGACGATTATCATTGAAAATTCCGTGGAAGCCCAAAATTTCACAGAGTATGTTTATATTCTGATGGCAAGCGAGATGGAATATTTCTCTCACAGGCCTTCAATTATTCCGATTTGTGGCTGGCTCTTGATGGGCGATAAGGGAATCTCGGAAAAGAAAATGGAAGATTGTGAGGAAGAAGGCGAGGCGGCTCCTTGGGAAAAGCGGCTTCCAGAAATAGTAACGGCACCTGATTTGGGCTTTCCTTATACCAGGGACGTGATTACTGGCTGGATAAAATGCCTTCCTGTGGCTTTTTTGGTCGAGACGAAGGGCAAAAATATAAGTTGTGAAAAGTGCATGGAAGGTTTCATGCTGATGATAGATTACATATTGAATGGAATTGGAGGAAACAGATGAAAAAAGTTATTGGTCTAGTTTTTCAGGCATCTTATTTGCGCAGGAATCAAAATCTGCAGAAAGCGATGCAAAGAAAACTGAGACCGTTAAATTAAGTATTGAAGAGGCTGTTGAATACGCGTTAAAAAATAGCCGTACGCTCAAAAGCAGTGATATTGACCTGGAGCTTAAGGAACGTGCCGCAAAGAATTCCTGGAACGTATTTTTGCCGAGCGTTCAGTTGAGCGGAACTATGAGCAGGACAAGTGAATATTCTCCCAGCACAGCCGATATTATTGCGAGTGCTTTGAGCGGTGGAAAAGTATCTGTTCCGTCAGACTTTGACAAGGAGGAGGACCGATGGAAGACGGTCGCTTCGCTTTCTGCCAGCTGGAATTTTACTCCTGCATACATTGCCAAAATCAAGATTGCGAAGACTCAGTATGAGGCGGGTAAAATCAGCTGGGAACAGAGTCAGAAAGAAACCCTTATGAACATCAAAAAACTTTATTACGGACTCCTTCTGCAGCAGGAAAGCCTGAAAATTCAAAAAGTGACCCTTGAAAATGCCCGGCAGCGAATGGTTCAGGCTCAGACAAACTTTAAGAACGGTTCGATTCCAGAAATTCAGTATTTGCAGACACAGGTAAACTATGAAAATACAAAGCCTGAGGTTGACTCTGCTGAACAGTCTTTGGCACAGCAAATGGATATGCTTGCCTTTTTGATTGGAATGCCTGTTGGAACAAAAATCGAGCTTACAAGTTCAATAGAACCGACTTACATCGAAGCAGATGCAGAGGATTTGCTCGCAAAATATTCTGACAATGACCTTCAGATTAAGAATCTTGAAAAAAATAAACTTGCGGCAAAACTTGGAATTACTGCAAGCGATATGGCGACCTGGCTCCCGACTTTTGCACTTAGTTATGGCTGGCAGCCGGTCTATATCGGTTCTGAAGGTGCCTGGCATTTCTATAAAGATTTAGGTTCTGACGAAAAATGGTATGACTCTGGAAGTCTTTCGCTGACTTTGGTTTGGAATCTTACAAATATGCTCCCCTGGTCTGCTAACCGTCAGCAGGTAAAGGATTACAAGCAGCAGCTTGCTCAGCTTGAAATTACTATTGAGACTTTAAAAGAAAAGCAAAAGGTTGATGTCCGTAAAGCCGTTGATACTCTCAATCAGGCACGGGAGCAGATTGATGCCATGGGCAGAAATGTTACTCTTGCGCAGAGGGCTTATGATATGACGGCCCGCTCTTACCGAAACGGTACGACAGAATTGCTTGACTTGCGTGATGCTGAAAGTTCTCTCAATCAGGCAAAACTTGGTCAGTTGAATCAGAAATTCCAGTACATCATTGCTCTGATGGACCTGGAAAATACGCTGAATGTTAATCTTACGGAAAATAAATAGTAAATAATTGGAGGAAAATACATGAAAAGAACTGCAAAATCTGTAATTACTTTGGCTTCTATGGCGGCGGTACTCACTTTTATGAGTTGCGGCAAAAAAGCAGCCCAGGCAGAAGAATCAAAAGAAGTCGAGACATTATACGCAGTCTCTACATACAAAACTGTCGCGGGCAATCTTGATGATTACCTTGAATTCGGTGGCGATGTGGCTTCGGTAAATGAAGTCATGGTTTTGCCGGATCAG
>CACZYY010000049.1 GCA_902785455.1 uncultured Spirochaetaceae bacterium | reverse complement strand
GATTATAATGCGGAGGCCCTGGAGCGCCTGTCTGCATTGACTTTTGTCAAATTCTTCACTATCTTTCATATCGTAAAGGTTGCAGATCAAACCTATTGTTCCAGTTTATTGAATTATCTTCCATTCGCTCTCTGCACGGTATTTACCACAAGTCTTCTGAAAACTGGCAGTTGGACTAAGGCGCAGTCGTGTCTTAATCTCACTGAACAAGGAAGACTTTTATGACAGAATCCATTTTCCACCCAAAGCCAGTATTTTCCACCCAAAGCCAGTTGACGAACTCACATTCACAGACGACGGCATGTTTCAGGCGGTCTTACGCGACCCAGATATTTGCGCAGAACTCGTCGAAAGGTTACTTCACATCCGCGTGAATCATGTCGAATACCCAGAGCTAGAAAAGACAATCGCTCCCTACTACACCACCAAAGGCGTTCGGCTCGATGTTTACATCAAGGACACTGATAAAATCATCGATGTTGAGCTGCAATCTTACCCGCAGGAAGCACTGGGAAAACGCACGCGATATTATCAGAGCATGATTGACATGGACAGTCTAATGAAAGGTCAAGACTATTCTGAGTTGAAAGATAGTTACATTCTATTCATTTGTAAGCATGATCCGTTCAAAGACGAGAGTGACAAACACTATGGACTTCCATGCTACACATTTAAAAACACTTGCGAAGAAAATCCACTCGTGAATTTGAATGACAAATCCCTCAAGCTCATTTATAATGCAAGTGCATACGAAAAAGAAGTGGACGAGCGAATCAGATCGTTTCTTCACTTCATTCACACGAACGAACCAGGAAAGGACGATTTCTCAAACAGCCTTTCAGCTTTGGTTGAGAAAATCAAGGATAATGAGATTTTCAGGAGGGATTACGCCGCTATGAACTTACACGACAGAGATTTAACACGAGCCGCAAAAAGAGAAGGTATTGCCGAGGGACTTGCCACTGGCATTTTGCAAGGTGCTACCCAAAACGCCATCGAGAGTGCAAAAAATCTTCTCAAAATGAAACTTGGTTCGTTGGAACAAATTGCTCAGGCTGTAGGTCTTCCTCAAGAAAAGGTTTTGGAGCTGCAAAAAGAAATGCAGCAGTAATCCCCCAAAATTATATCATTAGAGCAAACACCGGACTCACTCGCTGAATCCGGTGTTTTTTTATTATTTCTGCATTACCTCGCTCATTGCGGTGCTTCCGTCGGCAAAGTGAGCGATTACCACATAACACTCTCCTTCATGTATTAAATCAACAGGGATTACATAGCGTTTCGGGCTGTGGTCGCTTGGGCTAAAGTCAAGGACTGCGACAGAGGATTTTGAAGAACCGTTTGGTATGATGAGGTCGTAGTTGCCAGAACTTTTGGTGCAGGTCTATACAACCAAAGGCTGCTTGAAATGTTCCGGCCTTCCCCTTTTATCTACACAAATTAACAAAAATTTGCTAAAAAAACATACAAATTTTCTTTTAAGTTGAGTATAATTGTAGATAATATTTATAATTTTCATAAAGTAGGACTTACTATGAACGCAAACGTAAAATCATTTTTTGAAAAACATGGATTTTATCAGGACTTTGATTTAAATTCGCTGGTAAAAAGTTTTATTTCGGACATGCACGAAGGTCTTTTGGGGCACAAAGCTGATCAGGACATGATTCGCACTTACATCGACCCTTCAACAATTACAATGCAGGACAAATCTGTCATCGTTATCGATGCGGGCGGCACAAATTTCCGCTCTTCACTCGTTACATTCTCAAAAACAGCAGCTCCAACTTTCTCAAATTTCGAAAAATCAAAAATGCCGGGCACCGAGCGTGAACTCAGCAAAAAAGAATTCTTCGACCAGATTGCAAGCAACATCGAGCGTTTCAAGAATACCTGCCGTGAAATCTGCTTCTGCTTCTCATATGCCATGACAATCACTGAAGAAGCCGACGGAATCCTCAAATCATTCTCAAAAGAAGTAAAAGCTCCAGAGGTTGTAGGATGCCACATCGGTGCAGAGCTCAAAAAAGCCCTTGTCGAGCACGGCTGGACAAACGACCCGAAAATTGTTCTTTTGAACGACACAGCTTCTGCCCTTCTTGCAGGCAGCGGAAGCCCAAAATATTCTTCTTACATCGGATTTATCCTCGGAACAGGCCTCAACGCCGCTTATGTTCAGAGCGAGCGCGCTGATTACCCGGATCTCAAAAAACAGATTATCGTCTGCGAGAGCGCAAAATTCGGCGGATACAAAAATTCTGACTTCGACATCCTTGTTGACGAAAAGAGCGTAAAACCAGGCTACGCACCATATGAAAAACTCTGCTCAGGCGCATATCTCGGTCCTGTAGCTTTTGAAGTTCTTCACATGGGCGCAAAAGAAGGCTTGTTCTCTGCACAGTTCGCCGAGGCTGTCTCTTCTATCAAGGCAATTTCTACGATTGAAGTAAACGAATTCCTTCACAAATACGCAGAAAACAAATCAGTTGCACCAGAAACATTCGCAAAGGCAACAGACGAAGATGCGGCAGTTCTCTTTGAGCTTTTCGACGCGCTTGTTGACCGAATGGCAAAACTTGCGGCTATCATCCTTGCTTCTTGTATCATGCAGTGCGGCGAAGGCAAGGACAAAGCCAAACCAATCTGCATCGCCTGCAACGGAACGACATTCTTCAAGACTTACAAGGTTATCGACCGCACAAAAGATTACCTTGCAAAAATTATCGACGGGAAGTTCTTCTACGAGTTCCTTCCAAACGAAGTTGACATCACAACAGGCACGGCAATGGCTGGCTTGAGATAAAAATTTAAAGCTCCTGCGTATTATGCAGGGGCTTTTTTTTGTTCTTTTTTTTTATATCAGTAAATTTTGATTTTTTTCAAGTTTTTTTGATATATTTTACTTGCAAAATACAAAAAGCACTTGTATTATGGTTTTATAGACAAAAAAACTGTACTTTCAGGAGCATTTTCAATGAAAGAATCAATAATTGTTGATACAAAAAATAAAAAGAACACTATCAGCAGAGATATTTACGGGCACTTTTCAGAGCATCTTGGCCACTGCATTTACGGCGGTTTCTGGGTCGGAAAGGACTCAAACATTCCGAACATTCACGGTTACAACAAGGCTGTCGTCCAGGCTTTTAAAGAACTGGACATTCCAAATCTCCGCTGGCCGGGCGGTCTTTTTGCAGACGAATATCACTGGAAAGACGGAATCGGCCCCAAAGAAAACCGCAAGCGCATGGTAAACACGAACTGGGGCGGCGTGACCGAAGACAATTCTTTCGGCACCCATGAGTTTTTCGGTCTCTGCGACGAACTTGGCTGCAAACCTTACATCTGCGGGAACGTTGGAAGCGGAACCGTTCAGGAAATGGACGAGTGGATTGAATACATGACTTTCAGCGGTGAAAGCCCGATGTCAAAATTAAGGGCTGCAAACGGCCGTAAAGAACCATGGAAGCTGGATTACTTCGGTGTAGGCAATGAAAACTGGGGTGGCGGCGGAAACATGAGGCCCGAATTTTATGCAGACCAATACCGCCGCTATCAAACTTTTGTCCGTCAGTACGGTGAAAATAAAATCTTCAAGATTGCGGGCGGTGCAAATGTCGATGATTACAACTGGACGAAAGTTCTCATGGAAAATGCCCATTGGCTCATGGACGGTCTTTCCCTCCACTATTACACTTATGAATATCGCTGGGAAGAAAAGAAGTCTGCCACAGGTTTCACAAAAGAAGGCTGGTACCGCATCATGCGCAATGCTTTCCGAATGGATGAACTTATCCGTCGTCACAGCGAAATCATGGACAAATATGATCCTGCAAAACGGGTCGCCATGGTCGTTGATGAATGGGGCAACTGGTTCGCTCCCAAAGAAGGCACAAATCCCGGATTTTTGGAACAGGACAATTCCGTTTGTGATGCTCTTGTGGCCGGAATCACGCTCAATATCTTCAATAATCACTCTGACCGCGTGCGCGTGGCAAATCTTGCTCAGGCCGTCAATGTCCTGCAATCACCGGTTCTTACTCAGGGAGACAAAATCGTTCTCACACCGACATGGCATGTCCTTCATCAGTACAAAGGTCATCAAGGCGCAACATTGCTCGGAACAAGCGCAGCATATTCTTACTGCGGTGTAAATGATGTTCCTGACTACAACGCAAGTCTTCGCGGAGTCAGTGCAAAAGAAGATGTAATTGTCCCAGGTCTTAGCGTTTCGGCCTCAGAAAAGGATGCTGATTCAAAATCTGGAGCCAAAAAGCAATATCTCGTTACAGTTGCAAATGTTGACGCAGAAACCTCAAAAGAAATCGAAATCAGTTTTGCTCATCTTGAAGGTGCAATCAAATCGGCAACGGCAACAGTCGTCACTGGCGAAAAAATGGACACAATCAACAGCTTTGAAAACGGAGATGCTGTAACAGAAAAATCACTTTCCGTAAAAATAATTGACAAACAAACCGTTTCAATCAATCTTGGGGCATATTCAGTTGCAGCAATCACGGTGCTTGCATAGGGGGATTTTATGAAAAATATACTGTTTGGAATTGCAGCCCCAATGCTGCTGACTGCGATAAGCTGCACTTCTGTTTCGCAAAAAACAACTTCAGCTGAAACGCAGAAAGCAAAAGTAGATGAACGGATTATAACAATTCCAAATGAGCGCACAACAAGCGAGTCCAAAGCTGGAATCTTGTACGGAAAGATTTATGAACCTTGCGATGAAGAACGACATCCGGCCGTAATTCTGAGCCACGGTTATAACGGATGTTTCACTGACTTCGCCGACGACTGCCTTTTCTTTGCGGAAAATGGTTTCATTGCTTTTTCCTATGATTTTGCGGGTGGCTCTATGCGCTCAAAAAGCACAGGAAGAACCACAGACATGACATTGCAGACAGAAAAGCAGGATTTGCTCACTGTCATAGAATACATACGCAATCTAGAAAATGTTGACGCAAATCAGCTTTTTCTGCTGGGCGGAAGTCAGGGCGGTCTTGTGACGGCACTTGCCGCAGAGGAAGAGGCCGAAGCAATCAGAGCAATCTCGCTCTATTACCCTGCATTCTGCATTCCTGATGACTGGAGAAAACAGTACCCGAAAGGAGCGGAAATTCCAAAAACTGTTGACTTTTGGGGATTACGGCTTGGGAAGGGGTTCATAGAGAGCGCAACGGCACTTGACGTGAATGAAGCAACGGGCAAATACACAAAACCTGTGCTGATTATACACGGCACAAATGATAACATCGTTCAGCTTTCCTATGCTCAGGCAGCGCAAAAAAATTATCAAAATGCAAAGCTTGTCGTGCTTCCTGGCGAGGGGCATGGATTCAGCCCAAATGGTGCAGCTCAGGCACGAAAAATGGTGCTGGATTATATGCAAAAAATATTAAAAACCACTGAGCAAAATAACAATGGCGATTGAATGTTGAAACAATTTTCTTGACTTTTTATAGGGGGATTTTATGAACACAAAAGTTACAATCGTAAAGGAATTTACAAATGGTCAGGTCGATGACAAACTTTTCAGCTCATTTATTGAGCATTTGGGTCGAGCTGTATACACAGGAATTTATGAACCGGGGCACAAAACTGCTGATGAGCAGGGATTCCGCAAGGACGTTATCGAACTGGTAAAAGACTTGCGGGTTGGGCTTGTACGCTATCCGGGCGGCAACTTTCTTTCGGGCTACAACTGGAAGGACGGAATCGGACCGCGTGAAAGCAGGCCTGTCCGACTTGACAGGGCATGGCATACAATCGAAACAAATCAGATTGGTATCGATGAATTTGCAGACTGGGCAAAAAAGGCTGGAACAGAAATCATGGGCGCCGTCAACATGGGAACAGGCACTCCGCAGGACGCGGCAGACATGATTGAATACTGCAACTATCCGTCTGGAACTACATGGAGTGACTTGCGCATAAAGAACGGCCACAAAGAGCCTCACAATATCAAATACTGGTGCGTGGGCAACGAAATGGACGGACCATGGCAGATTTGTCATCTTGAAGCAGACGATTATGGCAAAAAAGCACGTGAAGCCATCAAAATGATGAAGTGGACAGACGAAAGCATTCAGACGGTTGTTTGCGGAAGCGCTTCAACTTCCATGCCTACATACCCTGAATGGGACCGAATCGTTCTGGAACACACCTACGATGTTGCAGATTACATTTCTATCCACCGCTACTTTGAAAACGCGGGAAATGACGATGATTTTTTGGCTTCTTTCTACGACATGGAGCAGTTCATCAAAACAAGTTGTGCGACCTGTGACTATGTAAAAGCACTCAAACGAAGCAAAAAAACAATGATGCTTTCCTTTGACGAATGGAACATCTGGTATCAGAGCAAAATGGAGCCTCATCCGTGGACAACAGCCCCTCGCATTCTGGAAGACCACTACTCTCTTCTCGATGCCCTTGCATTTGGCGGCATGGCAATCACACTTTTGAATCATGCTGACCGTGTAAAAGTGGCCTGCCTTGCCCAGCTGGTAAACGTAATCGCACCTGTCTTCACGGAGCCTGGAAAGGGTGCTTACAAACAGGCAATTTACTTCCCGTTCCGTGACATTTCTGTTTACGGTCGGGGAACAGTTCTCACTCCAATCGTAAAGACAACGAACAAAATCACAAATGCCTACGGTGAAGTTCCGAATGTGATTTTCAGTGCGATTTACAACGAGGAAAGCAATGAAGTCAGTGTTTTCGCTCTGAACACAAACAAAAACGAGAATTCTGAAACAGAAATCAACCTGGGTTCATTTGGAAGCACGGAGATGATTTTCAGAACTGAACTCTGTGGCAAAGATTTGGCCGCAAAGAATAGCCTTGAAAATCCAGAGGCCGTAAAACCACAGGAAGTTTTGCTTTCGCAGGCAGAAAAGAGCGTGTATAATTTAACATTAAAGGCTGCGTCATGGAATGTAATCAGATTTAAGGTCAACAAATAAAAGCTGGCCGGGGCTAAATCCGGCAATAAAAAAAGGAGGCATAAAAAAATGACAAAAGAGGAAATCAAAAGTGAAATCGAATCCGGCAAGGCCATAGTCGGAATCGAATTCGGTTCAACACGAATCAAGGCAGTTTTGATTGATTCAACAAACGCACCTGCTGCTATGGGCAGTCACACATGGGAAAATTCCCTTGTCAACGGCATTTGGACTTATTCACAGGAAGAAATCATTGCAGGGCTCCAGTCAGCCTATGCAGATTTGAAATCAGACGTTCAGAAAAAATTCGGCGTCACCCTCAAAAAAATCCGTGCCCTGGGTATTTCTGCCATGATGCACGGCTATCTTGCCTTCGACAAAAACGGCAGCCTTTTGGTTCCCTTCAGAACATGGCGAAACACAATCACAGGAGCAGCTTCAGAAAAGCTCTCCGCACTTTTCAATTATCCGATTCCAGAACGATGGAGCATTTCACATCTTTATCAGGCAATTTTGAACAATGAAGAGCATGTAAAAGATGTGTCTTTCTTCACTACGCTCGCTGGATTCATCCACTGGAAGCTCACTGGAAACAAAGTTCTCGGAATCGGCGACGCTTCGGGTATGTTCCCGATTGACACAGCCACCAAGGACTACAATAAAAATTTCATTTCCAAATTCGACAGTCTTGTCGCTGACAAAAAATTTTCGTGGAAACTTGAAGGAATTCTTCCGAAAGTTCTTCTCGCCGGTGAAGATGCAGGCACAATGACGACTGAGGGAGCAAAACTCCTTGATCCAAGCGGAGAACTGGAAGCCGGAGCAAAAATGGCTCCACCAGAAGGAGACGCAGGAACCGGCATGGTCGCAACAAACAGCGTGGCAAAACGCACGGGAAATGTTTCGGCCGGCACCTCTGTTTTTGCAATGGTCGTCCTCGAAAAAGATTTGAGCAAAGCTTACAGCGGCCTGATCGATTTGGTAACAACCCCGGACGGAGCATTGGTTGCAATGGCTCACGCAAATAACTGCATGGGCGAATTCGATCACTGGGTAAGCCTTTTTGCAGAAGTAATCAAAGCCACAAACGGCTCAGTTGACATGAACAAGCTCTATTCAACACTCCTTCTCTCAGCCCTCAAAGGCGACAAGGATTGTGGCGGCTTGCTTCCATTCAACTATCTTTCAGGCGAAAGTATCACAGCTCTTACTGAGGGTCGTCCACTTTTCGTCCGCACTCAGCACGCAAATTTCACAATGGCAAACTTTATCCGTGCCCAGCTCTGCACGGCTCTGGGTGCGCTTAGGACAGGAATGGACATTCTTTTTGACAAAGAATCGGTAAAAATCGACAGTCTCACAGGTCACGGCGGATTCTTTAAGACTGCGGAAGTCGGTCTTTCAATCATGTCTGCTGCCCTGCACACTCCCGTCTCAGCCCTTGAAACAGCAGGAGAAGGCGGTCCGTGGGGAATGGCTGTATTGGCAAGCTATCTTGTGAACGGAAACGGAAAGTCTCTTTCTGAATGGCTCGAAAAAGAAGTCTTTGCTGCAAGCAAGAAGACAACCGTTGCTCCAAAACAGGAAGACATCGACGGCTTCAATACTTTCTTTGCGCGATACACAAAAGGTCTTGCCATCGAAAAAGCAGCTATTGATTCCATCGAGTAGAGAAAAAAATAGGAGAAAATATGATTTCATTGGAAAATTATGAATTCTGGTTTTTGACAGGAAGCCAGGATCTTTATGGTGAAGAAACTCTCAAACAGGTCGCCATAAATTCAAAAAAAATCGTTGAGGAATTGAACGAAAAGGCAGGACTTCCATGCAAACTGGTCTGGAAACCAACCCTTCTCACACCTGATTCAATTCATAAAACACTGGAAGATGCAAATGCCTGTGATACTTGTGCCGGCGTCATCGTCTGGTGTCACACTTTCAGTCCGGCAAAAATGTGGATTGCAGGCTTGAACGCTTACAAAAAGCCACTTTTGCAGCTCAACACTCAGTTCAACGTTGAAATTCCTTACGCAACGATGGACATGGACTTCATGAACTTGAACCAGAGTGCTCACGGAGACCGGGAATTCGGCTTTATCACAGCACGCATGGACATGCCTCGAAAGGTAATCTGCGGTCATTGGGGAGATGCTGTCATTCAAAAACGAATCGGTGACTGGATGCGGGTTGCCCGTGCAGTTGCAGACGGAAAAACAATGCGCGTAATCCGTTTCGGAGATAATATGCGAGAAGTTGCCGTAACTGACGGTGACAAAGTTGAGGCCATGATTAAATTCGGCTGGAGCGTTCCATATTACGGAATCGGTGATCTTGTTGCCTACATGAATGATGTAAGTCAGGCTGACATCGATGCCCTTTACGATGAATACAATCAAAAATATGAAATTGTTTACGACTGCGGGAACGGATTTGAGAAAGACTTCGTAATCGCACAGATTAAGGAACAGGCAAAAATTGAAATTGCCCTCCGACGATTCCTCAAAGACAAGGACGGAAAAGCACTCTGCACCAACTTCCAGGATTTGCACGGAATGAAGCAGCTTCCTGGCCTTGCAATCCAGCGGCTTTTGGCTGACGGTTACGGTTTCGGTGCGGAAGGTGACTGGAAAACTTCGGCTCTCGTGCGCACATTCAAGGCAATGACGGCCGGGCTTGTCGTTGAAGGCAAAAAAGGCAATGCTTTCATGGAAGACTACACATACAATCTGGTTGCCGGAAAAGAAGCAAACATGGGAAGCCACATGCTCGAAGTTGACCCGGAAATCGCCGTTTCTAAGCCGAAGATTGAAGTTCATCATCTGGGAATCGGTGACAAAGAGCCGCCTGCACGAATGGTTTTCAATACTCTTGAAGGTGAAGGCCTTGTTGCAGCCGTTGTTGACATGGGAAATCGTTTCCGCTGTGTTGTCAATGAAATCAAAGTCATTCCGCCGGAAGCACCTCTTCCAAAACTTCCCGTGGCACGAATGCTCTGGAAGCCATATCCAAATCTTTCCACTTCAGCAGAAGCATGGATTTTGGCTGGTGGCGGACATCACACGGCATTCAGTAACATCATCACCACAGAAATGCTTCAGGACTGGGCTGAGATGGTCGGAATTGAATGCGTAGCAATTGATAAAGATACAAAAATTCCTGCATTCCGCAACGAACTTCGCTGGAACGCAGCATATTGGGGAGCAAAACGATAATGAGTATTTACCAGACAATCAAAGAACAGGCTTATGAAGCCAACATGCAGATTCCTGCCCAGCACCTTGCGATTTACACCTGGGGCAACGTTTCATCTTTTGATGCGGACAAGGGTGTTTTCGCAATCAAGCCTTCAGGAGTAGCATATCCTGAGCTTACCGTTGACAGCATGGTAGTCGTTGATTTGGACGGCAAAGTCGTTGAAGGCAATCTGAACCCATCTTCGGACACCCTCACCCACTGCGTCCTTTACAAAGAATGGGCTGCAAAAGGCGGAGCAAAAATCGGCGGTATCGTTCACACACACTCGACCTATGCCGTAGCATGGGCACAGGCACAACGTCCGATTCCACTTTTCGGCACGACCCACGCTGATCACATTCAGTCTGTAGTTCCATGCACGCCGTATATTACACGCGAAGCCCTCACCCGCAACTACGAGCTGGAAACAGGCAACCTGATTGTAAAACACTTTGCCGACGAAGGCCTCAAACCTAGTGAAACGACAATGGTTCTGGTTGCAGGTCACGGTCCTTTCACATGGGGTGCAAGTGCTGACAAAGCCGTTTACAATGCCGCAGTTCTTGAGGAAGTGGCAAAAATGGCGACAATCACGCTCCAGGTCAATCCTGCCGCAACCCAGCTTCCTGCATACATCATCGACAAGCATTACCAGCGAAAGCACGGTCCAAACGCTTATTACGGTCAGAAAAAATAACCCATAAAAAGAAAGTCTTTTTTAACCTGCAAGTTTTTAGCAGTTCCCCCTCTATAACTTGCAGGTTTTTTCTTTAAATTTTGAGATTTAATTTGGGGAACTTTGAAAAACTGAAGTTTTTCGAGATTTACTTGAACTCTATATGAAAAAAATATTTACATTTTGCGCCATTTTCATGGCAGGGATAAGGATTATGAATGCCAGAACGCTTCTCACGGACGGAACAATATTCAATTCTTCACAAAAAACAGGACTCAAATATGTCCTCGATTATGACCCGGACAGAATGCTTGCCCCTTCTTATACCGCACTGGGGAAAAATCCAAAGGCCGCAAATTATGGGGGCTGGGAAAGCAGGCCGATTCAAGGACACATGCTCGGTCATTATCTTTCAGCACTTTCAGGATTTTATTATCAGGCTGGCAGTCTTGAAGCAAAGGAAAAACTTGATTACACCGTAAGCTGCATTAAGGAACTCCAGCGCACAGACGGATATTTCGCAGGAATTCCTTCCACACCTTTCGACACAGTATTTAAAAGCGGTGGAGATTTTAAGGTAGACAGATTTTCTTTGGCCGACTGGTGGGTTCCATGGTATTCAGTGCACAAAATTTACGCCGGGCTGATAGATGCTTACGAATTCGGCGGAAACAAGGATGCGCTTATCATCGTCACAAAAATGGCTGATTGGGCAATTTCTGGAACAGCAAAGATGTCCGAATTGGATTTGCAGAAAATGTTGACCTGCGAGCATGGCGAAATGTGCAAGGTTTTCGCAGATTTATATGGAATCACAAAAGAAGAAAAATATCTCAAAGAAGCAGAACGATGGATTCACAGGGAAATCATGTCGCCCGCAATGAAAAAGCAGGACAAATTGCAAGGCTACCATGCCAACACACAGATTCCCAAATTCATCGGAATCGCCAGACTTTACGAGCTTACGGGAAAGCCGGAATACCGCACAGCAGCAGAATTTTTCTTCGACACAGTGACAAAAAGGCGGAGTTATGTCATCGGCGGCAATTCAAGAGGAGAACATTTCGGACGGGAATACGACGAGCTTCTCGAAAGAGACACCTGTGAGACCTGCAACACATACAACATGCTGGAACTTGCAGAGCATATCTTTGCATGGAACAAAAAATCAGATGTGGCTGATTTCTATGAAAACGCCCTCTACAATCATATTCTTGCAAGCCAGGATCCGGAAACAGGCGCGAAAACTTATTTTGTCTCAATGCAGGCCGGATTTCACAAAGTTTACTGCACACATGACAATGCCATGTGGTGCTGCACTGGAACAGGCCTTGAAAATCCTGAGCGATACAACCGTTTCGTCGCAAGTGACATCGACGGAACCCTTTATGTAAACCTTTTCATCCCGTCAACAATCACCACTGATGATGGTTGGAAAATTCAGATTGAAACAGGATTTCCATACAGCGAAAAAGCAAAAATTATCGTGATTTCAGAAGGAAGCAACAGCCGAAGTCTCAAAGTGCGTGTTCCTGCCTGGTGCAAGACTTTTTCAGAAGAAAACAAAATCGAAGTCTGTGAAGACGGTTATGCAGATTTTGGGCTTCTTTCCCCTGACAAAAAAATTGAAATCTCCCTTCCAATGAAATTGAGTGTACGCCGTGCCCTCGACCGAAGCGGAAATTTCAGCATCAAGTACGGCCCTATTGTCCTTGCCGCAGATTTGGGGAAAAAGAATATGCCGAAAGACATTGTTGACGATCACCTTATCTACATGAACAGCGGCAAAAACGAGCCTGTCGAAGTCATCAGCGCAGACCTTAAAAATCCATCAGACTGGATTTCCTGCACAGCCCCTGAAAGACTTGTCTTTACCACTTCAAAATCAGCAAACGAAAAAGGCATTTCCTACACGCTCAGGCCATTCTTCGACATTCATCATGTGCGTTATGCGACATATTTTTCTTCGGTCAATTCCAGCGAGGATAAACGGGCAAAAAAATTCGAAAAGATTACAGTGGATTTGATTGAATGTGGCCGACAGCAAAGTGAAGTTGAGCACAGATTCAAAACAGATGGAACAGGAATCGGCTATATCGAAAGCGTGGACAGAAATTGCCGTATTTTCTCCGATGAAAACAGCTTCATTCAGTACAAGGCAAAATTTGAGTCTGGAAAGCAGAATAAAATAATAATCACAGTTTACGGAAAGGATTCAGGCTCGCTCACAGTGCATTTTGGAAAGGAAAATATTCAGACAGTTTCGCTAACAGGTGACGGAGGCGACAATCTGGTGGACATCAGCGTTGAAGTTCCAAAAAATCTGGTCAAACCAAAGCAGAAAAACGTAAAAATCCTTCGGGAAGACATTTCAATAAAAGGAAGCCCAAGTACAAGAATCCTTGAAGTCAGAGTTGTGAATAAATAAGAGGAGAAGTACTTATGGAAAAGGCATTATAACTGATTTTATATTGAAAATGGCGAGAGGGAGCGAAACGGCCTACGAAAACACTTCGTCTGTGCTGCCCCCACTCTACGGGGGCACATCCCCCGTAACGCCCCCTAAATGAATTCGTCTATTTCTTCAATCATAAGCTTGCTTCGTCCATCATCCTTGCGGTCGTAGGCATGATAAACCAAATAGATTTTTCCGTCATCATCCTTAAAAACCGTGTTATGACCAGGGCCAGCCCACCTTTCAAAACTGAACGAATCCCGCAAAGTCGTTCCGCCACCCCACCTCATGTTCAATCCTTCTTCATCGATGTAAGGGCCCGTGATTTTGTCTGCTACGCCGTAAACGATGTGATAGGAACTGGCAATTCCCCGGCAGCAAAAATCATGAGATGCAAAAAGATAATAACGACCTTTGTGAGGGAACACAAAACCGCCCTCGACAGGATTCGGATCAGGCTGTTTTTCACCTTCCTTCTGACGCGAAGCCAGAAAAATGGGCTGAGAACCAAGCTTAACCAACCCCAGCTCGTTGAGAGGAAACATCGCGATTCCGCCCCAAAAAGAGCCGAGCAAAAGCCAGTCATTCCCCTTTTCATCTGCACAGACAGCCGGATCAATTGCATTGAAATTATCACCTTTAGACGACGCGATAACTTTGCCCTGATCCCGCCATTCATAATCCGCAGAAGAAGGGGCCAGAGTCTTGTTTACAGCCATTCCAATTGCCGAGATATTTTTTCCAAAAGTGCTCACGGCATAGTAAAATCTCCACAAGCCATCCCGAAAAACAATCTCTGGTGCCCAAAAATCCTTTCCATCGTTGGCAGGTACAATTTCGCGCACCCAGGAAGGCAAATTTTCAAAAATTTTTCCGCCGTACTTCCACGACTTCAAATCTTCCGACATATAAAAATAACCGTGGGTTGAGTAACAGTAATAAATGCCGTTTTCTTTGACAATAACCGGGTCATGTGCCGGAACATCAACAGTCAGATTAAGTAGAGCCATATAATTCTCCGAAAAAAATCCCCGACATCAGCCGGGGAAAAATCATTAATTTATAACTTTTAGTTGCTATTTTCTCATCATTTCAAGCCGCTCAGAGCTACAGAAGCGATAATCTGACGCTGGAAGATGATGAACACAATGATGATTGGCAGCAATGAAATCACGCTGGCCGTAAGCAAAAGCGGGTAGTCAGTGTTGATGGCATACATTGCGTTCAAACGGCTGATCATAACCTGAACGGTAAGCAAATTGTCGTCGTGCAAATAGATGCTTGGAGCAAAGTAATCATTCCATGCGCCCATGAACCACAAGATTGCCTGCGCCGCAATGGCCGGCTTTGCGTTCGGAAGCATAATCTGCATGAAAATACGGAAATAGCCTGCACCGTCAATTCGCGCGCTCTCAATTACTGATGTAGGAATGCCGCTCATGTACTGGCGGAGGAAGAAAATCATACCGACATTGCCCAACATTCCAGGGATAATCAGTGGTGCCCATGTGTTTACCCAGCCGATTCGTGCATAGATAATGAACTGAGGAATCATAATTACCGAAAAAGGAATCATCAGCGTGGCAAGCTCCGCAAGAAAAAGCTTTGATTTGCCGGGAAAGCGCAATTTTGAATAACTGAACGCCGCAAGTGATGACACGAAAGTTCCCACAACAATGGTGCTGACCGAAATAATAATCGAGTTAAGTATACCCCTCTGCAAGGCCGGTTCCATTTCCCAGACCCGCTTGAAATAGTTTGACCACTGAGGATTTGAAGGCATCGCAAGTGAAAGCTGTGTAGTCAAAAATTGTCCCGGAGTTTTAAGGGAAGACTCGAACATCCATACCAGCGGAATAATCATGATAATTGCGCCAGAAAAAAGGAAGAGATATATGAGTCGGGCCGCCCTTCCGTCACTCAGACTTTTTGAGGCATAGCTCTGCTTCTTTTTTTTCACATTAATTTTTTCTTTTTCAGCCATGACCGTTCTCCTATTCCAAATAATTTTCGCTGGCCGGATTCATCTTGAACTGAATCGCCGTAACTGCAAAGATGATGAGCGCAAGAACCCAGGCTGCCGCACATGCAAATCCCTTTTCATCCGCACCGAAAGCATGTTGCCAGATGTAGAATACGATTGTCGCAGAACTGTAATCAGGACCACCGTCAGGAGTCATTATCTGAGGTTCGACAATCATCTGAGAACCGCCGATGATTCCTGTAACGACAATATAGAAAGTGATTGGCTGCATTAAAGGCCAGGTAATTTTTCTGAAAATCATCCAACGGCTCGCACCATCGATGACAGCCGCTTCGTAGTAGCTTTTTGGCATATTCTGCAAAGCTCCCAAATAAAGAAGGGCTGTTCCACCGACTCCACGCCATACACACATCACCATGATTGCAGGCTTAACAGTATGGGCATTCTGAAGCCAGTTTGGAAGCTTCTCTTTTGGAATTCCGATTGCACTCAAAACCTGATTCAAAAGTCCGTAGTCTCCGTTATAGAGCCATCCCCACAAGAGAGCTACTGCAACAATTGATGAAACTACCGGAATGTAATAAATCACGCGGAAAACCTTAACGCCTGGCAAACCGCTGTTGAAGGAAAGTGCAAGAGCAAAAGCCCAGACAAGTCCCAGCGGAATACCAATCATGTACCAAAATGTATTCCAAAGAGCTTTCCAGAACTGAATATCGCTGAAAAGATCCTTATAATTTTCAAATCCACAGAAAAACCACGAACGGGAATCAGCATCCATCGAAAAGAGCTGAGTAAGGTCTGTCATAGAATCCCATCTCGTAAAACTTGCAAAAATCGAAAAAAGGAATGGGCCTGAAACGAAGAGGAAGAATCCAATTATCGGCGGGAGAACGAAAAGCAGGCCGGCAATCGCTTCGTCATTCCATTTCCTCTTTTTGTTCTTTTTAACCTTATTTTCTGAAACCAAATTTGCCATAGAAAAGCTCCTGAAGAGTGGAGGAGCTGCCCGAAAATCTTAAACAGACAGCCCCAAGGTTAATCAAAAACTACTTGTTTCGAGCCGCGCTTTGTTTTGCACGCTGAAGAGCTTTGTCAAGTTCCCGCTGCATCTGCGGCTGAATTTTTGTACAATAATCTTTTGCAGACATCTTGCCGTCAAGGACTTTCTGAATACCCATGTAGAATTTGTCATACCAGACGCTGTTGTAAGTGTAGTCAGAAGGCCATGCACGACCAGTCTTTGAAATGATGTTAATGTATTCCTGACGGTTAGCAGGTTTTCCAGGTTTTGAAGTGTAGCGTGTAGCCAGAGACTTCAAGTTAGGAATCTGCAAGTCCATGTCTGAATACATTTTGTTTGCTTCTTCATCAGCAGAAAGGTAAAGTGCAAGTTCTGCCGCAAGCTTAGGATTCTTAGAATTTGCTGCAACTGCATAACCTACGCCGCCACGGTATGTAGCTGTCTGATTTGCAGATGTGTGAACTGGCCATGGAATCAAGTCATATTCGAATTTGATAACTTCCGGGTCGTTGAATTTTGCAAGATCCCATGGACCTGCAGGGAAGAATCCCAATTCACCTTTAATCCATCGCTGATAAGTGTCCAAAGACTGTGCCTGAGTTGCTGTCGGTGTGACAGGTTTGAATTTTGAAAGACCGCTTACAGGGAAATCAGAATTTCCGAGAGTCATGTTAGCCCAATACTGCAATGCCTCAACGAATTTCGGGTCGCTTACAGTAACTTTTGTGTGGCTTGGATCGAGGAAGTCAGCACCGTTGCCCCATACGAACTGAATGAAAGCCCAGTGAATGTTAAGGCCTGTACCGAATGTGTCGTTCTGACCATCACCGTTCGTATCTTTTGTGAGTTTTTCACAGACATCGATGAATTCCTGCCATGTGTACGGTTTGTCTTTGCTTGGGAGAGGAATCTTGTATTTTTCAAACAATGTTTTGTTGTAGGCAAAAGCAAAAGGACCGAAATCTTTTGGCAAAGCCCAGATTGCATTGCCCTTTCCGAGTTCTTTTCCGTCATATCGGTAAGTGTCTACTGCGCTCTCATACAAATCCTCAAAATTAGCACCAGCTACACCCTTTACATAAGGTGAAAGGTCGAGGACTTTTTTGTTGTCAACATACTGACGAACACCGCCAGGTCCGAGATAGAAGACGTCAGGCAAGTTGTTAGCAGCAAGCTGAGCCTGAATCTTTGCGTCATATTCATTCTGTGTTGACGAAATGAATTTTACTTTTGTGCCCTTGTGGGTCGCCTCAAACCGGGCAATAACTTTGTCAAGGATTGCCTTTTCCTGTGGCTGAGCGTAAATCATGAGAGTAAGCTCTTCTGCAAAAGCAGCAGATGCGAACATCACCGCACCAGCCAGTGCCATAAGTATTTTTTTCATATACTTTTTCCTCCTTATTTTTACGAAGATTTTTACATCCTCGCTTTTATCCTGTAATTTAATTGTAAGTCCAATGTTTTTATCTGTCAAGAAAAATTGATATAAATCTACTTTTATTGATATTTATTTTTCCTTCTTGTTTCCCCAGAAGTATTCACCGCTTTTTTCTCCGTCAAAACAAGTGAAAGTGATTGTCTTTCGGTTCTTGCCCTTGCGTTTTGCCCAGTCAACAGCATTGAGTACATATCCGCGGAATTTTCCCAAACCATCAAGGCTGACAGTGAAAGTAAATCCGTCAGAAGCCAGTTCCCAGTTGCCGTTATAAGCTCCACTTACCTTTCCTTCAGCAGAAAGTGAAATCTGTTTTGAAACCGTGGGCACGCCATCAGCCGTAACGACACTTACAGGGTCATTCTGACCGAAAGGCTTGTAATCAGAGATACTGGTGCCGCGAACCGTGAGAATTGCATCATAATTACCGACAATATCAGAAGTTTTCAGCGATTCAAGTTTTTCCGAAAAATTTTTGTCAGCATAATATTCGTTCTGATTCAAGACCGGCCATCCGTCATCCGTAAAAAACATCTGACGAACCTGCAGGAAGAAGAAATATCCCGGCAGAAAATTAGTGCGTGAATGGCAGGCAAAAAGAATTTTTCCGTCCTGAGAGCGCATTATGCTCTGTCCGCCCTGACAACGGAAACTGAATTCCTTCTCAAGTTCATGTCCGCCAATAATTTTGCTTCCGATTTCGTGAAAATTGCTGGCCGTCATTGCATCCAGATACATGCTTTTTCCGCTTCCATCAAGATAAGGGCCCGTAACTTCCTTTGAACGCCCCACTCCAACGCGGTAATCCCA
>CACZYY010000048.1 GCA_902785455.1 uncultured Spirochaetaceae bacterium | reverse complement strand
TTTACTTTGTTACCGAAAATGTTCTTCTGTCCACCTGCAGACCAGTTATCAACCCAGTCAGCCATTGGTGATGAAGGAGTAATTGGATAGATACCGGCAACCTCTGTGTAAGCATAAGCTACATGGGCAGCAGCCTGGTTTCCGTCCATTGACATTTTCTTTCTGGACATTTTGATCTCCTATAAATATAAATTTGTACCAATTTACACTATAGGATAACCCCAAATTAAGATTCTTACAAGGAAAAAAAATGATAGATTTTTGAACAAATACGGCACGGGATTGTAGTGGTTGCGCAGCAAGTGCGAAGCACCGAGGGTTACTGAGCCACGAAAAGCCCGCAGCAGGAAAATTTGCCCCTAAAAATTCTCTTTAGTTCTTTCCCCAAACTCCGATATTTAAACAAAATATTAAATTTGTAAAAATATTTTTGGGGGAAATAAATGAAAAAAACATTGTTGATTCTTGCCACAGCCGCTCTTTCTGCACAGGTTTTTGCTTTTGATTCGGAAGCTTCACTTAAACCTGAAGGCGGAGTTGGTCAGTATACAAAAATTGAATATCAGATTACAGAAAAATTCGGAGATTACTACCGCTCACCACGCGCAAAATTCGTACATGTTTTTGACGCAACAGGCTTGGAAACAGAAGCTTCGGAGCTCACAAGCAAAGATTCTCTCGTTGATAAAATCACTTATAAATATGAAGGAAACAATCTCGTAGAGAGAGTCTGCACCGATGCTGACGGAAAAATCACATGGAAAATCACCACAGCATACGACGCAGAAGGCAACAAAACTGAGGAATCAGAATTCAACGCTGCAAACACTCTCATCAACAAGACAATCTGGAAAATCAACGGAAATCAGATTGATGAGTCTTACTACAATGCCGACGGTGCCCTGCTCTCAAAAATCATCACAAAAAATGATGACCAGGGACGAACTGCCGAAGTCGCTCAGTATGCCGCAGCCGGAAACCTTGAGCAGAAAGCCGTTTACACTTACAACGATGCAGGCAAACTTTCTGAAATCTCATATTCGACTGCAACTGAACCACAGACTAAAAAAGTTGTATTCCGCTTTGACGCAACTTACCAGATTACAGAAGAGCAGACTTACAATTCAGAGAACAAACTTACAGTCCGCGTAATTTACAAATATGACGCAACAGGCAACATCATCAAGACAACGACTTACAATGTTGCAGAAAAATTCGGAACAACAGTAAACGAACTCGCAGGAATTTCCGAATATAATTACGGAGCAACAAACTAGGATTTAGAACCGCGATTTTAAGGGGATAGATATGAAAACAATCGGAATCAAACTTGCTGACGGAACATTTTATCCAGTTCTCGAAGAAGGCACACCAAAAAAGAGAATGTTGGACTTGACCACAGCAAAAGACAACCAGACGAAAGTTCAGATTGACTTGTACCGCTCAGAAAACGGCACGATGAAAGATGCTGAATATGTCGATACCCTTGAAGTCACAAAACTTAATCCTCATCCGAACGGAGAGCCGGAGCTTCATCTTTCTGTGGGCCTGGACGAAGAAAACAATCTCACAGCAGAAGTTGTTGATCCGGAAACAGGTAAAAAAAGCGAAACAGAAGTAAATCTCGTTTCAAGAACTGAAGCAGAGCGCGCAGAGCCGGCAGACTTTGAAATCACCGGAAATAATGATGTTACTGAAGCCGATGATTTTGCCGCACCAGTCGCCGACGAAACAGTTTCTGACGATGCGAACGGAATTATTGACACTGACAATGCAGGTGAAAATATTGACGACGCAACTTTCTCCCCAGACGATCTTCCAGAAATGGGCGCACCTTCACTCGATGACATGCCATTCAGTTTTGACCACACAGAGCCAAACGCAGCAGGAAATCCGGCATCAAGCTCAACTCAGGAAAAATTTGACGGCGAGCTTCCAGATTTTTCTGATTTGGACGATGTTCCAGTTGAGGATACAACCCTTGAATCAGTCGATTTTTCATCAACTCCAGTTTCTGATGCAGTTGCAGCCGACACAGTTCAGACTGACACGACAACAATTGAAGAGCCGGCCGCTGATGAGACTGTAGCTTCTGACACAGCAGAGGATTTCTCAACCGAAGACTTCTCGCTCCCAGAATTTGGAAATGATTTTGATTCAGACACCGCTTCTACGGAATCAGCAAATCTTGATGATACGACATTGCCTGATTTCAACGATGATTTCGGCATAACTTCTGATTCATCTGATTCTAGCGATTCACTTGCAACAACAATATCTGACACATCAGAGCCAGAAGGATTCGATCTGCCAGATTTCGATGCACCGGTAACAGATTCAGGAACAGCAACAACAGGTTTGAATTTTGATGACTTGGACGACCCGGCATTCAATTCAACATCTGACGATGATTTGTTCGCAGCAAACTCAGGCAGCTCTGGTTCTGCAATGGATTTCTCAGATCTTTATGATAAAGAAACAATCGCAGGTGAGCACGCGTCACTCTACGACGAGGAAGAAGAAGGCAAAAAAACTCACACACCAATGATTATCTGCATTATCTGTGCAATTATCTGTGTGATTGCGACAATTCTCCTGCTCTTTGTCGTTCCTTCAAAATACAACTTGCTTGCTTCCCGCAACACAAACGGCGTTTCACTTCTCGACAAGTTCTTCCATAAAGCAGAGCCAATTGAAATCACTGCCGAAGAACCAGCTGACGAGACAAAATTCGTTGACGTGAATGTTGAAGAGCCAAAGAACGAAGCCGCTCCAGAAGCCGTTGAAGACAAAATCATCATCGCTCCTGAGCCAGAAAAAGTCGTTCCAAAGCCAGTTCCAGTTGAAGAGAAAAAGCCGGAAGTCCAGAAAACTTCTGACGTTAAATATCATATCCGTTGGGGTGACACACTCTGGGATATTTCTGAATCTTACTACAAGACACCATGGAAATATCCGAAGATTGCAGACTACAACAAAATCAAAAATCCGGATTTGATTATCTCAGGAACAGATATTCTTATCCCAGCTGAGTAGGCAAACGCATTATAAAGTAATCCCTGCTAAAAAAAATGCGAAACCTAGGGAACGACGGCGTAGCCGGCAAAATGCTCCGATGGAGCATTTTGAGTGAGTCTCCGAACAGCTATGCTGTGAAGGCCTGCTAGCATGCTACACGCGTTTTGTGCTTGTAACCATATACGTTTGCCGCTTGCGCGGCAGCACAAAACGAGTGTTTTCGAAAGCCGTTTCATTCCTTCTCGCCATTTTTCAATATGAAATCGCTTATAATGCGTTTTTCCTGCATCCAAACGAGCACGACAACGAATGTGCTCGAAACGAGCACGACAACGAATGTGCTCTATGCGGGGGTATCATTGGAATTTTTTCATTTTTAAATTAAAATCATCTTTATGAAAAAAGTCCTGCCATTTTTTATTTTATTGCTCTTTTTTTCTTCTTGTGAGCGAGCCGGAACTTCAAATTCCAGAATTTCTGCACAAAAAAAATTCGGACACGACTCAAATTATTTTCTTGCGCTTCAAGCTTCGGACAGCGGCAACGAGGATGAGGCCCTACGGCTTTTTAAAATCGCACGCAAAAAAGGGAGCAATGTAATTGCAAAACGCAGCGCGGAATCTCTCACACTTTTGGGCAGCGTAAAAGACAGGCTCGAAGCCGCGACATATCTTGCTGATTCTTACGATGACGAATCATCACTAATCATCGCATGCAGAACTTTTTTTCAGAACAATGAATTCTCAACAATTATCAAACGCACAGACGGAATTTCGCTCGAAAAAGCAAAAAACGAACTTATAAAACTCAGGCTTCTTTCACTCGCACAAAAAAAGGACAGCCGTTTCGATCAAGAATTTTACAAGTGGTACATTTCCCGCCCTATTTCAAGCGAACATCTTGAAACCTACGGAACTTACATTTCTCTTCTCAACGAAAAAAATCAGAACATTCAGAAAGAAACCGAAAAATTCCAAAAGAACCTGAACAAACGAAGTCTTTTGGAAAGCCAGCTTATGCCAGAAGAAGATTCTTCAAATTTCAGTCAGCAGACATCAAACGGTCAGACTGACTCAGAATCGGCGGCAGGCACGGAGCTGGCAATTGAGCCGGAAGGAGGCTTTGAACCGCTTTTGGAGGCCCTTCAGGAAGCCGAAAATCCCGAAAAAACGATAATCGATTACAGAATCGCAGTTTTTCACAGAAGCTACAAAATCACCTACCCTCAAATTGACAAGATTCTCAAGATTTATGAAAACCGAGGCGAAGAAATTGATTCACAGCTCCTTTCTGACATCGGAAAATCAACTCTTTACGGCACGAACGATTATTTTGCATCAGCCAGGAAATTTGACCGTCTGGCCAAAACACTTTCTCCCGAAAAAGCATATTTCGCGCATTTTTATGCAGCCCGACTTTACGACAAGGCCGGACGTTACCCGCAGCAAACAGTTTCAAGATTCAGGAATGCACTTGAAACCACAAAAGATGAGCTGCAGTTCGACAATTGTCTCTGGTATCTCTTGAATTTTCAGCTCCGCACTTCAACTGACGACATAATTTCTACACTTACAGAATACGGCTCACGAATCCACGATGCTGAATATTTCGATGACTTTTTTGAATCTCTTTCAATTTTGCTGCTTTCAAGCCATCGCTGGCAGGATTTTTTCAGGGTATGGAAGCAGACTGATTCAAATTTCTCAAATCTCACAGCAGGAAAATACGCTTATATTTCAGGTCGTCTGCTCGAAGAAGGTCTGGCCCGCGGCGAAGAAGGTCTTAAAACCCGCCAGGCAGTTGAAGCTTTCACAAAGGTGCTGAATTCACCATCTTCCTTCTATTATAAAGTGTGCGCTTTGGAACGACTCAACGTAACAGCCCCGGAACTGGTTGAGTCATATCTTTTGAATCAGAATGAACCTGCAAAAAAAATCGAAGACAACGGCGAAGGAATTCTCTTGCAAGGCTACGCAGAATTCGGCTTTCCGCAAAGGCTTTATTCTGAATGGATTGCAAATCGCAAAAACATTTCAACAGAAGACTCAATCATAATCAGCAAAGTTTTGAGCGAATGTGCCGAACGGAGCAAGGACAATCTTTACAATGTTCAGAGCCTAAGAATTGCAAACCGCTGTCTGGAAAGTTCCACGGGTAAAATTCCTAAAGAGCTTTTGGAACAGGCTTTTCCGCGCTTTTTCAAAGACCTCATCGACAATTCTTGTGAAGAATTCAGTCTCCCGGATTATCTCATGTATGCCCTTGTCCGAAGCGAAAGTTTTTTTGATGCCACAGTCACAAGCAAGGCTGGTGCAAACGGACTCACCCAGCTCATGGAAGCCACGGCCGATGACGAGGCCAAAAAACTCAAGCTGGGCGAAAAATATGACATCTTCGACCCACAAACAAATATCCGCATGGGAGCGCATTATCTTTCGAGCCTGATTTCCAGAACCGATGACAACAACGTGCTTCTCGCGCTCTACGCATACAACGCAGGGCTTACAAATGTACGCAACTGGGGAAGATCTTTCCGAAATGACTGGTCAACAACAGGCCGCCCCGCAAACAAACCTGTCGGCATCTGCGTAGACTTGTTCCTGGAATCCCTTCCTTTTGCCGAAACCCGCGAATACGGAAGAAAAGTGATTGCCGCAGCCGCCATGTACGCATATCTTTACAATGGAAAATTACCCGGCGAAACTGTGCGCGAAATAATGTACTAGATCGAACGTCGAGTTTTAGAATTTTGGGGCTGTATCAAAAAAAGCTTCCAGTCGTGATAACGGCTCGTCGAAAACGCAGGCTAGCCTGCTACACGCAGTTTGTGCTTGTAATTATATACGTTTGCCGCTCACGCGGCAGCACAAACAGAGTGTTTTCGTAAGCCGTTCCACTCATTCGCGCCGTTTTTTGCAATATCCGACAATTTTCAAAACTCGACATTTATTCTATTAACCTCTCCCACAATTTTCTGCAAAGTATTATACTTCTAGCTCTATGGAAAATCCTTTGTCTAATCTTTTGCCGTCAGCTTGTCATTTTCTTTCGCTGAACGGCTCAGAGCTTATGCTTCTGGTCGGAATCATGATGTTTTTTGGCTCATTTGGTGGCCGAATCTTCCAGAAACTCAAGATTCCGCAGGTCGTGGGTTATATCGTAATCGGAATTATCATCGGTGTCTCAGGCTTCGCAATTCTGGGCAAAAATACAGTCGCCGCCCTCAACCCAATCTCAACGGCTTCACTTTCGCTGATTGGTTTTCTGGTCGGCGCAGAGCTTAAAATCGAAGTAATCAAAAAATACGGAAAGCAGTTCGTGGGAATTTTGATTGGCGAATCAATCACTCCATTTTTCGTGGTCGGGCTTCTTACGGGAAGCGTCACTTATCTTTTTACAAAATCTGTTGCACATTCAGTGGCTTTCGGCCTTTTGCTCGGAGCAATCTGTGCCGCCACAGCCCCGGCCGCCACAACCGATGTTCTCAAAGAATACCGCACGAAAGGTCCGCTCACCACAACGATTCTGGGAATTGTCGCCATGGATGATGCGGTCGCGCTCATTTTGTACGCAATTGCAGCCACAATCTCAGCTCCTTTGCTCGGAGGCCACACAGTCTCATTTATCGCCCAACTCGGAGCAATCGCTTACGACATTTTTGGCTCGGTCACGCTCGGGCTTGCATTCGGCTTTGTCCTCAATCTTATCCTCAAAAACATAATGAACAACGACGGCCGTGTTCTGGGATTCTCGCTGGGAACTCTATTCCTCTGCACGGGAGTTTGCAACGCTCTCGGCCTGGACAACATTCTCGCGGCAATGTTCATCGGCTTTTTCATGACAAACTTTGCCGCCAAAAAAACTAACTCAATGTTCAAGCTTGTCGAGCGCTTTACGCCGCCAATTTATGTGCTTTTCTTCGTCACTGTCGGCGCAAAACTCAACATCTGGATTGTAACGCCATTCATCGCAATCATCGCGCTTTTGTATGTAGGCGGCCGAACAATCGGAAAGACCATTGGAGCCAGGCTCGGAGCAAGATTGACCGGAGCCCCTGAAAGCGTGCGAAAATATCTTCCATACTGTCTTTTGAGCCAGGCAGGAGTTGCAATCGGTTTGAGTATCGCCGCCGGGAACGACTTTCAGGATTCAGTCGGCCCGCAAATCATGCTCATCATCACCGCGACAACATTCATCGTGCAAATTTTGGGCCCAATCTGCGTAAAATACGGAGTCACAAAGGCTGGCGAAGTGGGTCTTAACGTTACCCCCGAAGATTTGATGAAAAACGCAAAAGTCAGCGACATCTCAATCAAAGGACATGTCATCTGCCGCCCAGAAAGCTACACAATCGTAAATGACACGGACACAGTTGGAAGCATAATTTCAAGTTTTACCCACCACGAAAACACAAACTATGAAGTTCGGGGAAGCGAAGGAGAGCATAAAGGAAAGCTTGTCGGCCAAATTTCAATTGACCACCTCAAAGAAGCAATGCAAATCGGCGAAATGGGAGAAGGTCTTCTGGCAATGGACTTGATGGAAAAACCAAAAGTCACATGCTCGCTCGAAACACCACTCCCCGAAGCCTACCAGCTTTTCAACGACTACGACACCGAGGCAATCTGCGTCACGAACGAAGCCAACGAAACGCTCGGAATGCTCGAAAAATTCGCGGTAGACCATTACATCCACTCGCGAATCGTGGAGCTTGAGCATAAACTGGCAAAAATGGAAGGGTAAGAGCTGACTGCAGGCCTTTGCCCTTCTAAACCTTGAACAAATTGATTTGCGAAGAAATTTCCTCGATGGCATCACGCACTTCGTTGGAATTCTTTGCAAGCACGTCACCACTTTCACCGATTCTGTGGGCACCGCCAGAAATTTCTTCAACACTGCGGCTCATGGATTCGGTTGAAGCCCTTAACTTTCGCATTTCTTCAAGAATAAGCTCGTTCCGTCCTGCAATGTCTTTTGATGCCTGACGGACTTCACCGGTGCTGTCATTCATGCCGCGGAGAGCATTGTTAATCTGAATGGAACCTTCGTTCTGCTCTTCCATTGCATTTTTGATATGAGTGACAAGCTGTTCAGTCTCACCAATTTTATTTGATACGATTGCGAAGGCCTCACTTGCTTCTGTTGAAGCCACAACGACGCCGGAAATTGAATCCTTGATATTGCTGAGCTGCTGGCCGATTGTTTTTGACTGTACGCTTGATGTTTCTGAGAGCTTTCGGATTTCATCGGCAACGACGGCAAAGCCTTTTCCGGCCTCACCTGCATGAGCCGCCTCAATTGCCGCATTCATTGCAAGAAGATTTGTCTGCGAGGCAATGCTTGCGATTGCAAGGTTGGCGTCATGAAGCATCTTACTCTGTTCTTCAATCTGCTGAATACGCTCGTTCACGTCTTTCTGCTTGTTTACACCAGTGTCCGTATGCTGGGCAAGTATTGTAAATGAAGCCGCCATCTTATCAACGGAAGAATTGACCGAAGCGATATTTCCGATCATCTCCTCAACCGCACTTGAAGCATCTGAAACGCTTGAAGACTGGCGCTCAATCATACCGTCAAGCTGAGAAATATTCGATGCAATTGTATCAACGGCATCTGCCGCCTGATGCACACCGTTGCTCTGATCCGCAATCTGACCGTTTATGCCGTCAATATTTGTGACAATCTGACTGATGGCATTTGCCGTATTGGAAACATTTCCTGTAAGAGAATCTCCGAGAGACTGCATGTTGCCCGCACTTGTCCTGATATTTACTATTGCACTGCGGATTTTCTCGATTGTACGGTTAAAATATTCACTGAGACGGGCAATCTCATCATTTCCAGAAACAGGAAGTTTTGCCGTCAAGTCACCCTCACCCTCAGAAATATCCTTGAAATTTTCCGTAATTCGGGCAATCGGATGAACAAAAATGTGGACGATTACAAGGACAAAGATGATGCAGGCAATGATGACAACAATGAGCCCAATTCCGACCTGCTGCGTCAAAACCTTTCTGAACAAGGAAAGCTGATCAGATTCTTCTTTTGCAATCGCAATGTCAATGTCATCGATATAGTTTCCTGTGCCTACAACCCAGGAATAAGGCCGGTATGGAGCCGTAAAAGAACGTTTTGGCTCTGGTTTGTCACTGCCAAGTTTAGGAAATTTGAAGTCGCAGAAGCCGCCGGCATCGTTTTTACCGATTTCGATGAATTCCTTGACCATGTGCTTTCCGTCCTGATCAGTCCAGTCAAGGCGGTTCGTGCCCTCGGTCTCAGGTTTGGGCGGAAGCAAAACATTATATCCGTCAAAAGTATCAATCCAGAAATATCCGTCACTTCCATATCGAAGCCCACGAACAAGCTCTTTTATGCAGGACTTCCGTTCCTCGAATGAAAGCCCCTCTTTTTGATAAATCTCATCGTAAGTCTTAATCAGGGAAAGTACATTCTGAACCTGCCATTGAATTTTTTCATCATAAGCGGCAAGCATGAGCGACTTTTGCTTTTCCAGGGTATAATGCTGCACGGAAACAAGGGTTTTCAATGAAAAGCTGATATAAACGGCGGCCACAACAAGAAGAATACAGACAGAAAAACCGCCAACCTTAACCTTCAAACTACCAAAAAGTCCTTTACTCTTTGAGTCAGTCATACGCAATCGCGCCTCCTTCATATGCGATCAAAGAACTTCATTAAATTAGTTTTAAATTATAGCATAGTTTTTCTATCTGTCTACAAAGAAATGAATAAAAATGTTTTTTTACTCACTCCGCAAGGTTCAGGCTGTTCAAAATTCTTTCCATATTCTCTGTTTTTGATGCGCTGTGTTCCATTTTAACTTCGATGTCGCACAAGCCTTCGTAGATTTTCTGGCGTTCTATGTAGAAATCGTGAAAAATTGCCCGGACATCTTTTACATTTGCAGGATTTTTGTTCGCGATGTAAGCCGGGAGATTCTTCATCTTGCCGTCTGAGTCGTATTTGATTTCCCAGACAATGCGGTTTGCGGCAGTTTTTTCGTCCGCATTCAGGAAGACAAAAGTTCCGAGTTTGTGAAGAACTTCAAGGGCAGCTGGATTGTTGCAGATTCCGCCACCGGTAGCAATTACACAGACAATATTTTCAGAATCAGCCTGATTCAGAACTTTTTCGGTTAGTTTTTCACAGGCAAGTTTTTCGGCTTCTAAAAAGGCTTCCTTACCCTGCTCTGTATAAATCTGACGCGGGGATTTCCCAGTCAAAACCTCAACTTCGTCATCAGTATCAAAAAACGGACAATTAAAATATTTTGCGAGCAACTTACCCTGTGTAGACTTTCCGCAATGCTTGATTCCCAAAAGAATAATCGAACTCATAAAAAATATTATAGTTTTTCCTCTGAAAAAATGATAGAATCTTTGCCATGAATTTGTACGCGCTTTTAGGAATTTCTTTCATTCCGGCGGCACTTTTTTTTGTGCTTGCAGTTATTCTCAATAAAGAACTCAAAATTCGATATTGCCTTATCGCCTGTGTTCTCGCGCTTCTCACCGTGATTCCCACATCAATGATTCAATTTTACGTCCTAAGCCTGCCAATTTTCACAGGCTACACATTCGCTTCGGTCATGATAACCGCAATTTTGTTCAACGGCCTCATCGAAGAAGCAATGAAAATGTTGTTTTTGTGCCTTATTCCTCAAAAAAAGCAGATTTTAAGCACATTTTTCTGCTGCGTAATCTTGTACGGCCTCACGGTTGGCGGATTTGAGTCTGTAATTTATGTCATCAAAAAATTCCAGGAAATTCAGGGCCAGGGCGGAAAGGAAATCGTCATCTATCTTTTGATTGACCGAATCTTCACGGCACAGGCAATTCACGTATTCTGTGCAGGTTTGAGCGGCCTTTACATCTGGAACTTCCGCCGCCACAAAAAGAACATCATGCCGTTCATTTACGCTGTCATTCTCCACGGAATCTACAACTTCTTCGCAAGCTTCAACTCAATTTACCACTGGCTAGCAATTGTAGCAATTTTGTTCGCCGCCGTAGAATGTAGAATTTTTTTCCTATCAGCTATTGACAAAAATAAAACTAAAGAGTAAAATACATGAACATTGCGACGCTGGGTAGAGCAGTTGGCAGCTCGTCGGGCTCATAACCCGGAGGCCGTAGGTTCGAGTCCTACCCCAGCTATACAGTTAAATGCTTGCGTCGTAAGGATTTAACACACTACTAAACCCAATCAAGTAGGGCTTAGCGTGAATCAAATTACTGATTTAAGTAAACAGTTTAAGTAACTAGTTTACGGTCTTAGTGAGGTGATTTATGGCTAAGCCCTATTTAATTTTTAAAGCCCATACCGGCATTTATTACGCTCAAATCCGTCTAGCTGACGGAACTCTTTCCAACAACAAATCTACTGGATGTAGAAATCGTACTGACGCTGAACGCAAAGTTATGGAATGGATTGTCACAGGCAATATTCCAGCCCGTGTTAATTCGAAAGATAACAAAGTTCAGAGCATCGACAAGATTCGCCTTTTCAATGATTTGCGTAATGCAGATTTTGATACAGATGATATCGAAACAATTATCAAAATTCTGAAAGAACGAAAATATCTCTATTCCGCAGTTGCTTCAACTTCTAAAGGCAACATTTTGATTGAAGACTTCCTTGAAAATTTCTGGGATTATGACAAATCCCCTTATGTCAAAGAGAAACTTGGAAAGAAACAGTCCATTCATCGTCATTACTGTGCCACACTCTTAAGCAGAACTCGTCTTTATTGGATTCCTCGCCTCAAAGGGAAATGCGTTGCAGAAATTACGCGCAAAGATGTAGATGCATTCTTCTCCAGCGATGAAGCTCAGAGACTAGCACCTAAAACAATAAACTCAATTATCGAGACAATAACAATTCCTCTTAAATGGGCTTATTACAACGAACTTACTCAGAACAATTGTTTTGACGGAATCATCAAATGTTCTAACCAAAGCAAAGAAAGAAAAGTAATCGATATGGAAACAGCAAACCGTCTGATGGAACTTGATTGGGATAATGACGAAGCAAAAATTGCAAATGAACTTGCCATGCACACAGGAATGCGTGCCGGAGAAATCCAGGCCCTTACAGTTGATGATTTAGGCAAGGATGAAATTTTCGTTCGTCGAAGCTGGTCTAAATATGATGGCCTCAAATGTTGTAAAAACGGCGAAGAACGCTCTGTTCCAATTCCTATTTCCCATCAGCTTTATTTGAAACTCAAGATGCTTGCAGATTTTAATCCACACGGAAACGGCTTCATTTTCTACAGCACTGTAAAAGATAAGCCTATGGATAGCAAGCAGTTCAACAAATACTTAAAGAGAGCTCTTGCTGAAATTGGTTACGAAAACTCTAAGGAAATCTGCTTTCACTCCTGGAGACACTTCTTCTGTGCCCGTATGCTTGATTATGTTCAAGACAAGCGTTATGTAATGGCACTTTCTGGTCACAAAACAGAAGCCATGCTTAATCATTATGCAGCACACCTTGAAGATGACAAGGTTGTTGAATTGGCTCGTAATGTTATGAAGAAGGTGTTTATCGAGCAGAAGGAAGATGAAGAAACAATCAATATGTTGAATCAAAAACTTGAAGAGTTGAACAAAGCGATTGCTTAAGCAACAGGAGAAATGAAAATGAGATTATTTGGAAATACGACAAAAAAAGCAAACGATAAAGACAACGCAAAAATTAAGATGGTTGAAGTTTCGCAGCTTCGATTTGACAGAGACTTCAAGAATGTATTCCAGCAGGAAAATGATAAGGTTGCTGAAATTGCGAATGATATGCGGATCAATGGATTTGATAAGTCCAGACCGATTATCGTAACTGAGGCTTATATCATTGTTGATGGACATTCACGTTTTATGGCAGCAAAGAAAGCCGGACTTGAAAAGGTACCTGTTATCATCAAGAAGTTTGATAGCCGTGATGAAACGATTGAGTATGAGTATAAGATGCAGTTGAACTCACGACGATTAACTGATGGAGAGTATTTTGCAGCATTCTTGAAGCTCGATGAAATCAGACGTTCAAATCCTAATGCTCAAGGATCTTCTGATGAGGCAATCGGACGACAGCTTAATAAGTCTGCACGACAGGTTTGCAAAATGCGTGAAATTGCAAAGAAGGCTGATGCTTCACTTCTGGAGAAGATTCAAAATGGAAGTGTTTCAATTAACAAGGCTCATGAGATGATTAAGGCTTTGGAAGCCAAAAAGAAGGCCGGTATTGTTGAAGAAGCGGCTGATGAAAAATCTTCTAATACTGGCAAAGGCATCAATTCTGATTCTTTTAAGCTTGGGGTTTTGTTTGTTTTGTCAGAACTTGAAAAGGGTCGAAAGAAAGGTCAGATTCTGAAGGATAAGCGGATTGCTAAGCTGGAACTTGGAGAATTGAATCTTTCGGAAGAAGATGCAGCACGAATATCACAGAGATTTGGGATTGCGTAATTCTAACTCGGTTTTAACTCGGTTTTAACTCGGTGTATCGAATTAAAATTATTTTAACTCGACAAACCGAGTTAAACCGTATTATAATCGAATTAAAAGGATATTATTATGAGAACAATACCTGAAAAAGAAGACCTTTTTACTGAGTTTAAATCAGACACAAAGGAAAAAAATGGATTACCTGATTCTGAATTAATAGAAGCCGTTGTTGGAATGGCAAATGCAGAAGGTGGTATTCTGTATGTCGGTGTAGAAGATGATGGTGAAATAACTGGACTTACAAGGCAACACAAAGATGCAATTGGTGTCATGGCTTTAATTGCTAACAGTACAGTTCCATCTATATCTACAAGAGCTGATATCATAACTGAAAACCAGATAGATGTACTGCAAATTGAAGTACCAAAGGCCAGAACTGTTACTGCAACTTCGAGTGGAAAAACCTTGCGTCGCAGATTAAAATTTGATGGCACACCTGAAGCGGTTCCTTTGTTCCCCTATGAAATTCCAAGTCGATTATCAGAATTGAGTCTTCTTGATTTTTCGGCACAACCAGTTGACGGTGCAACAGAAGATGATTTAGATATTCTGGAATTTGAACATCTAAGAAGTATTATAAAAAATAATCCTGGAAGCGATAAATCTCTATTGGAATTAAATCAGGAAGACTTTTATAAAGCACTTCACTTTGTTACAGAAGAAAATGATAAGACAGTACCTACTGTAACAGGATTGCTTTTCCTTGGAAAAACGGAAAGCTTGAAGCGTTTTATGCCAACTTACAGAGCTTCATTCCAGGTATTGTCAGGAACAAATGTAAAAATAAATGAAACATCAAATGAACCAGTTGGTAAAGTTTTTGAAAAATTTTCAACGTACTTTAAAGCATGGAACCCAGAGAAAGAAATGGAATATGGTCTTTTTAGAATTCCAGTCCCTGAGTTTACCCTCGCAGCATTCCGCGAAGGTTTGTTAAATGCTTTTGGTCATCGTGATTATACACAGTTAGGCCAAGTCAGAGTTTTAATCGATGATGAAGGAATGACAATTTCTAGCCAGGGTGGATTCATAGAGGGTGTAAATGCAGAAAACTTAATTTCCGTTGAACCACATGGAAGAAATCCTTGTTTATCAGATGTATTAAAACGTACTGGCATGGTTGAAAAAACCGGACGTGGTATCGACAGGATTTACGAAGGTTCAATTCTTTATGGACGCCCTTGGCCTGACTATTCAGAAAGTACATCTTCAATAGTTAAGCTTTTTGTACCACGGGCAAATCCTGATATGCAGTTTACAAAAATGATTGCAGATGAACAGAACCGAAGAGACCGCCCTCTTTCAATAAATGCGTTGATGATTCTTTCTACCATTCGAAATGAACGTCGAGTTACTGTAGAGCGGTTAAGCGAAGTTATACACCTTAATAAGATTCGTACAAATGCTACAATTGAAAATCTGGTTGAAGCAGGTCTTGTAGAAGCACTTGGTAGTGGAGCAAATCGTTCCTACATTTTAAGCTCTAAAGTTTATAAGCAAAATAATGAAAGCGTAAAATATGTAAGACAGACAGACATTGATGCAGTTCGTCATCCAGAGCTTATTATAAAACTTGCAAAGCAGCAGGACGGAATTATTACAAAAGAAGATGTAATGGATTTGCTCAAAATTACAAGTGATCAGGCCTACTCTCAAATCAAAAAGCTTATGGCCGAAGGAAAACTTGTTCAGAATCAAAAGGGCAAATATGCAAATTACAAACTAAAAGAATAAGTTTCAAAGGCTTTCAATTCTGCTTTGTCGGTTCTGGAAGCCTTTTTTAATTTGCTTCAAATATCTTTCAAAACAATTGAAAGAAGATAGCTTTTGTAAATCTTTTAAACGCAAAGTTGCGTTCAGTGGATTTCAGATAAAATTTACTGGATGGTGATGGATGTCATTAATTTTATACAGTGTCGTTACTTGACACTTTTGACGTGGTATAATTTAGGAAATGTGGAGGATTATGAATGATTTGGTTGAGAAAACACCAGAATGACATGTTAAGTAATAGTATGCCAGATACTCTAATTAATTATTTTGAGAATGGTACAGAAATATTTGAAGAATACTTTTCTCGAACATGTAATTCATTAAATGATTCTAACACAAAAGACGATATTATTTTCCACTTGGATCAACTTATCGATATTGCAATTCATTGTAAACTATTATCAGATTGGTTTTCTAAACTTACACAAAAGGAGCGAATAAAATATTTCTCGAAACTATCTGATATTAATTTTATTCGAAACAAAGCAGATTATCATTTTCATTTTTCTAAAAATCGTTTAGATGAAGTAGATAAAAAAGTCATTAATATTTTGGATAATAGTTTTAATGAATTTTGTGAAGAATTTTGCAAAAAGCTTGCTCCGTATACAGATGATGTAGTAAAACTTAGATTTTTTAAGCCAAAATACCCAACAACATGTTTTTGGATATCACATATCTTGCAATGTAATCTTTTAATTCACATTAGGCTTTCTCCGCAACCTTATGTGTTATATAAACATGAGAACTGTAATTTTATTCTTGATATTCCTGATTTCGTTAACTATCAACTTTTTAGAGTTGACGAAAATTATCAACCAAAAGAAGCAATCGAAAATACAACTCTTGAATTATTAAACCTTAGTAATGAATGTTTTGATGATTTTATAAAGCTTGCTAGTCTTTACGTATACAAAAAGCAGAAATCTAATTCAGAACAATTTACAATAAATATCCAGCAAAATATTAACAACCCTGAATTTAATTATAAAGCATTCTCAAGTGTTTTCCATAATGAAACTTTCAATTTTGAAGCAGATGAAAAATCTTCTGTAGAAATTAATGAAACATCTGTAGATGATATAAAATGTCTCATGTTTAAAAATCTCCAAAAAAATTCTGGCTATAAAGTTTTTAAGGCACACTTGGAACAGACAGATGTATATTTCAAAGCTTTCTTTGATTTAGGATACATTAATTATCTAGATGAAGTTGTAAACTTTGTGGCGCCTTTTTCTAATGGGGCATTTGCAGAATTAATGAAGGATCCTGATTTTTTATTTAGTGAAATCAAGATGAGTATTCCTGATTCTGCATATATAGATTTAACAGGAAGGAAATTTAATCAATTGGAAAAACGTTCTGATGACGTTAAAAAATACGCTGATGTCAAAAATGCTTTAATAAATAAAGGTGTTCCAGTAAAACAGCACTAGTTTTTTTTTAGTTAAAAATAAGTTTTTCAAACATTTTCATATTCTCTTATCATTCAGATAGTTGCAGCAAAGGAGTGTTACTCCTTCATAAAGCTAGCTTGCACTATCTGAGTTCCACATTCGCGATACTGGAACTCAAAAGGAGTTTCAGCTTATGAAACCTTCTAACTACGCCATAACAGAATGGCCTGAAAAAACATTATTCACTCGACAGGAGACCGCCCAGATATTAGGAATTGGCTTGTCAACTCTGGATTCCCTTATCTCTTATTCGGAATTACCACGCACTATTGTTCACAAGCGTGTGCTCGTACATCGAAAGGATTTGGAAAATTACATTTCCGCTTGCAGAACAACCGTATTTGGAGGCAGCAAATGAGCGAGGATGTATTAATTCAGTTGTTACAGGATATAAATCGTGAAAATGTACGCTTCGGCACTGTTGAAGTTTCTTTTACATTCCACGACGGTCGCCCTACAAGTTACGAGCTTACGACCCACCGTCGCAGGAACATTGATTTGCTGAATAAATCATCTGACCACCACATAAAGGAAGATGCAGATGGATATAGAAAGCGATAAGGGAAAAAAACAGATTCGCTTTATTATCGTTCCTGATTTTATTATTGACGATTCAGATATTCCTGATGGTGAAAAACTTTTATTTGGCGAAATAGCATCTAATTCTTTAGAAAAGGGCTTCTGCTGGTTTTCTAACAAGCATCTTATGGAACGTTTTCATATTGGAAAACGAACCGCTTCAAGATGGGTAAATGACCTGAGAAAGAAAGGTTATATCACAATTAATATTGTGAAAAGGAAAAACTCAGAAGAAGTAGATGAAAGACAGATAAAAGTCGATACAACGAAACCTATTCTAGCTGAATATATGAACTGGTATCGCCAAAAACGGCAACAAGGTATAGCCAATATTGGCAATACCCCTCTAGTCAAAAATGGCGCAGTTAATAATAAAGGATTGAATAATAAAGATGTAATAGATTTAAAAGACATAACTAATGTTATTTTAACTACTGAAGAATATCAAAGCCTTATTAATGACTTTGGAAAGCAAAAGTTTGAATCTGGTCTTGTTGACTATTCAAATTGGAAACAGAAAGTTAATGCTCATCCAAAATCAGACTTTGATTCACTAAAAAAATGGCTAAGTAAGGCAAATACCAATTATAAAGGTCGAGTAAGCTCTGAAAAAGAAACCGGAGCTGATGAAGTGACTGACGAAATGCTTGCTAACTTGCCATTCTGATGGAGATTTTATGAATGAAATAAAAAAAATTAATACACTTCCGTTTTTGTCTACTCTTGAAGCAAATCCGGAAAGAGATGAATGGATTAAGCAGAGAGAAAAAGAACTTGCAGAACAGGCGGAAAAAGAAGCTTCTTATCAGATGCAGAAAAACGTTGAATCAAGTGGTGTTCCTCGTCGTTATTGGCATGTAGATTTTGATACTTACATTTCAAGAAATGAAAAGGACTCAAAAAACCTTGAAACCATCAAAAAGTTTACAAGCCTTGATAACAACGATAAAGTTCTCATTCTTCTTGGTGCGAAAGGACTTGGAAAGACTCATCTTGGTTCTGCGATTATTCGTAACTGTGGAGGCAAGTTTATATCAATTGAAGAGCTTATCTTTAAGTATGAATCAGCCCAGGATTTTCATGCAAAGGTAAACCGCGAGGAATTAATGGAGTCATATTCCAGTACAAAAATGCTGGTGATTGATGAAATCGGACGTTCAATGCAGCAGGAAAAAGAAAATGCATTGTTGAACTATATCCTTCGTCGCCGTTATGAGAACATGCTTCCAACGGTTTTAATTTCAAATCTCTCTAAAGCAGATTTATTGAAAAAACTCGGAGAAGCTGTTTTGGATCGCCTAAAAGAAACATGCATAAGCATGGAGTTCGAAGGCGAAAGTTACAGACCGTCAAAAAGAGACGTAAATCTTTAAACGCTAATCATTCACAGAATTATTTTGATTCCGGCCGGGCAAAATTATTCTGCACTAACAGGAGACATTATGACTTTTAATACGTTCACTAATTCAATCAAAAGCAAGATTGAAAACATTCAGAAAGCAGACCAGAAGAAAAATCTTAAAATCAAAGACATTACTTTGATTTCTGAATTTGAAAAACTTCTGACAATGGATGATTCTGTCGTAAATGCTATGACAGAATCTATGAAAACCGAAGGATTTAAGCCAGGACACGAACTGCACATCTGGGCACATGATGGAAAGTTTATCCTGATTGATGGACATACCCGCCGCCATTGTGCAATTAAGGCTGGTCTTACATATGTTCCCTGTATCATCCATCATTTCGATACGCTTGAAGAAGCAAAGAAGTTTGCAATTCGTGAACAGACTGACAGACGCAATTTAAGTGGTGAGGCGCTCCTTCAGGCCGTTGCTAACTTCAATTTTGAGAAAGGCAAAGGCAATGCCGGAGATGAAAAAGGAAAAGCCAGTGAGATTATCGGTAAGCAGCTTGGAGTATCTTCGAAAACTGTTGAAAAAGCCCGCTTTGTTCTCAAAGAGGCAAGTGAAGAACAGAAAGAAGCAATCCGCAAGGAAGAGCTTTCTGTAAATCAAGTCTATAATCAGATTCGTGGAAAAGGATCTTCTGAAAAGCCGGAAAGTAATCAGCCAAAACTTTCTGCAAAGGAAAAGTCCTTTATTGATGGAATCCGCTATGCTATTTCTCAGATTAATTCTGGAATCAGCTTAAAAGATTTGTATTATCAGACAACTAATAACTTTGATTATTCAAAGATGACAGCCAGTTTGAAGGTCGTAGATTTTGAAAAACTTTTTACAGAACCGGAATCTCCTTCTGTACCAAAGGAGGCCTAGCCTATGGAAGAACAGAAGAAATATGGCATCTTTAGAATTGAAAAGATAAAGCTTTGTGACGGTGGCGAAGCAATGGGAAGATTAAAACACGCGTTCCGTGAATTCAAAAACGATTCTTTTGATCCTGAACTTACAGAAAAGAACCTTGCCTTTCAACATAGTTCTGCAAAGGATGTTATGAAGGCTTACAAGGAACGGGTTCAGTCCATTACCACAGAAAAATATAAACCGCCTAAAAATTCTGTTGGCCTTTATGAATGCATCGTTACATCTACTGCTGGTGCAATTCCAGAGGAGCGTGAATATGAATTCTTTGAAAAGACATATCAGCAGTTGTGCAGGACATTCGGAGAGAAAAATGTTCTGGCAGGAACATCCCACAAAGATGAGACCACGATTCATACTCATTGGTTCATTACGCCGATTTTCAACACAACCTGTGTTCTTCGCAGAACTCGTGAAGAAAAGAAAAACGGAACCTGCAGGACAATCACCCAGCCGCAGCTTAATGCAACCCACTGGACTGGAAGCCCGGCACTGATGAGTGAACTTCAAGATACGATGTGGGAAGGAATCTTCAAGGACTTTGGACTTGAGCGCGGAGAAATCGATTTGACTTCGGACCGCACAAAGAAAAAGAAGAATGTCCGTTCTGATATTCGTAAACGCGACCTTGCACTTTCAAAAAAAGAAAAGTCTTTGGAGCAAATTGCAGAAAATCAAAAGAAAGAAGGAGAGCGGCTTGAAGAACAGAGACTCTCCCAGAATCAGCGGGATGATGATTTTCTTGATAAAAAGAGGGCTTTTCAAAATGAGAAGGCTGAATTTGAACAGGAAAAGGAAGGTGCAAGTCAGAAGGCTGTGGAGCAATACGATGAGTATATGAAATCTGAAAAGTTTCAGAATGCGGGTTTCCCAAGCCTTCCTACTCCAGAATCCAAGGAAGGAATCTGGAGTTATCATCTGAGAATCAGACCTGTCTTTGATGCAATTGTTTCTAAGGCTAAACAGTTTTTTGAGCAGATAAAATCACTCAAAAAAAGTCATCAGGAAGAAATCCAAAAGCTCAAAGATGAACATCAGGCTAATTTGGAAAAAGTAAAAGACAATGCTGAAACTGAAAAACAGACTGCAGTAAAAACCGCAGTTGAAAAAGCAGTTCTTGCAAAGGCTGTCGAGAAGGATGAAACTATCAATTCCTTAAAAGAGGAAATTCAGAAGGAAAGGTCTGAAAAGGAAAAATGGTACACCATGCTTTTCAGAAAGTTCACAATCAAAATTGGCGGAAAGCCCGTTGAAGTGAACAAAGGCCTGACTGATGCTTACATTGAAAAAAGCACTCAGTTAGCCGAATGGGAAAACCGAAACGGTGACGAGCTTATTTCACTTGGTTGCAGTTATAAAAGGTACCGAGTTCAGAACTGGAAGGATTATCTGAAAGAAAAGGCCCGCCCTCGAAGCCTTGACTATGACATGAGCCGTTAAGTATCATACCTGCTGAAGAGATTCTGCAATCGCAGCTGTCTCTTTGGCAGGTATTTTAGTTAGAGAAAGGTTTCTCTTTCTGAAAATCAGCCGTTTTTTGAAGAAAACCCCAGTGTTTGTCGCTGCAAGCGATATGTACGGTTCTATCAAACCGTAACTCACTACGGGATGATAGAAATCTATCACCCCTCCATTCGCCACAGGGGCAAAAAAGCCCCTTTTGGATTACCCCGCAGAAAAGGCAGCCTTTCCCGCACCCTATCCCTGAAAATCTTAAAAGCGAAATGTTTCCCTTTCCCCGCTTTACGATTTTCAACAGCCCGTTTCACTCTGCTG
>CACZYY010000047.1:16074-34491 GCA_902785455.1 uncultured Spirochaetaceae bacterium | reverse complement strand
GTTTCTCGGACGGCGTTTGGTGCGCAGGGGATTGGGGAGATTGACGATGCCGAAACTGCTTACCAGATGATTCGCATGGCTTACGAAGACGGCGTGAATTTTTTCGATACTTCCACAAAGGCACCGGAAAGTGAGCGTCGTCTTGGAAAAGCTCTGGCGGATGTGCGCGAAAATGTATTCATCGCCACAAAAAGTTCTCCGCGCAATGGTGGTGAGCTTGCAATTGATATTGATGTCAGTTTGCGCAATCTTGGAACGAGCTACATCGACCTTTACCAGCTCGAAAATCCAGAGACACTCCCCAAAATCAATGATGACACAGAAATCCTGGAAAAACTGATTGAATTAAAGTCTGCGGGCGTTGTCCGGCATTTTGGTATCGTAACCGATTCAATGGATGTCGCTGAGCGTGTCCTTTATTCTGATGCAGGCTGGGAAACAATTCAGTTTCCGTTCAATATGCTTTGTCCTGAGAGTGTTGAGGAACTTACCAGAAAATTTTACGAAAAGGACATTGGTTTTATTGCGATGCAGCCTTTGTGTGGCGGTGTCGTTACGAATCTTCCGCTGGCGTTGGGGTATTTCCTGCCGTTTGAAAACGTAATTCCCGTGTGGGGAGCCAGAAGCCTGGACGAACTTCAGCAAATCTTGTATTTTACAAAAAATCCACCAAGGCTAGACGAACAATTCTACGCCGAAGCAGACAAAATCCGACAGTTTTTCAATTAAATTTTCGCGCGGGATTGTAAGCCCTTTAGTTGCGGAGCGACCGGAGGGAGCGTAGCAATGAGCGTTAGCGAAGGCTGAAAAGCCCGGAGGAAGAAGATTCGCGCCAAAAAATTGCTAACTGCCCGAATGTCGAGTTTCATCAACTGTAGCAAAAATGTGTACGCTCCCAGAAAAGACACGGGCATTCCACACCTACGCAGCAAAGCTGCTTCGGAGAATCGCTAAAAACTCACCTCGTGAGTTTTTTTCACGCTCCCTAGGTGCAAGGTAAGAGGAATCCGACTTCGACCGTCTTCGCCGGTCTCGCGAACCTTGCAAGTGTTCCATGCCCGTTCTGCTTTTCTTCCGCTTCCACATTTTTGAATCAACTGTCAAAACTCGACATTCAATCTATGAGCTTACATGTCGAAACTTCGAGTTTTAATCAGCTGAAAAAGTGCAAATCATGCGTAAGCAAGGTTCGCCCCTGAATCCACTTTGCGCGAGCGAGCGTAGCGAGTCAGATACCTTATACGCGCAACCGTGGATTCCTAAGGGGCGGTTCTTGCTGAGAGCATGATTTGTGTTTATCCAATTAATCAAAACTCGAAGTTCAGGCTAACTGCTAATTGCCATCTATTTTATATACGCTTGGACGCCTTTGAGTTCTTCTTTGTTGAGGACTCGCACAATTTTGTTCTTATCGTTGTCTGTGATAATCGTTTTTGGATTTCCGGCTTCGTTCTTTTCACCGACCAGCTCAACAATCGGCAATCTCGGATCAGACGGATTACTTTCTGTAACCTGCGCGATTTTTCCATTTGAGAGATAGACGTAAGTTCCAATCGGGAAGAGTGAAACGGCCGTAACGAGTGCTTTGATTACAATATCATCGTAGCGCTTATCTTTATTCAGAAGAAGCTCAATCGTTGCCTCGTAAAGTGAGCGTGCTTCTTTGTAATGTCGCGGTGACGTAATTGCTTCGTAACTGCATGCAACCGAAAGAATCTTTCCGTAAGCCGAAATTTTGTTTCCTGTGAGCCGGCGAGGATAGCCCTGTCCGTTCTCTCGTTCGTGGTGCTCCAAAATTGCTACCTGAATCGGGAGCGGGAATTCAAGGTCCTTGACGATATTGAATCCAAGGACTGTATGGGTTGCCAGAAGATTTCTTGCCTGCGGTGAAAGCGGTTTTGTTGTGAGGTAAAGCTGCGGTGGAAGTTTAATCTGGCCGATTTCGTGAATTATTGCTGCAACGCCGAGATCAATCATTTTTTGCATCGGCATATTAATCTGCAATGCAATTACAATCGAAAGAATTGTCGAGCGCAAACAGTGGCTTGTAAGAAAATTTTTGTCAAGTTTGTGCTCTTCGGTCGGCTGGATGCGGAGAAGATATTTTTTATTTGCTTTTACGAAATCTATGAGCAGCGAGATTGATTCTGAAAGCTCACCGATTTTCATTTCTTTGTGCGTGACATAGCGGGTGAAAACATGCTGTGTGTAATCCATGAATTCGTTGTACACTGTCAGAACGTTTTCCATTCGGTTTTTGTTCGGAAAATTCTTGATTTCGAGATTTATTTTTGAGAGAGTTTCTTTGAGTTTTGCGTTAAGTGCGTTTGATTTGTCCTTGTATTCTTCGTTCAGTGTGTCAAGATCTATATCAACCGTCTCAAATTCTGCTGGTGAAGCTGCGGGTGCATCTGTATCTACAATAACTTTTGGTTTTGTATCGATAACTTCTGCAGATTCAGAATAAAGCGTTTTGAATCCCCATTCGACAAGTCGAGTTTGAAGAGCTTTGCTGAAACCGATGTTTTGGTCGAGAACTATAAAATGTTTGTCGAGGATAAGCGGCGCACCAAAACGTTGCCCATCCGTTAATTCTGCTACATTAAACGAAGTCATAGAAATCTCCATTCATAGTATCGGCAGAATTACTGAAAAACTTTAATGTAATTGACTGAACGAAGATGCCCCCGCATGGATGCGGGGAAAAAGCCAAAAAAAAAGACAAAAAGCCTTACACGCTCTTTGTCTTTCAAAATCATGGAGACCGAAAATGTTGCTCACTTGCATTTCACAGCTACAAGGAGCCTGCATTTTTCGCGGTACAGGGTGTCTGGATGTTACGTTCTTTTGACAGCGGACGAACACATCCTGTACTGCACGGTACAATATTATTTTCGGTCCTTTGTATTGTGAACTTTAGGAAAAAAATTTGTTTAGCAGGGAAAATATTGAGTTTTTATTAATCCACAGATAGACACAGATTTTCACAGATTAGATTTGAGTGTAATCGGTGCGAATCTGTGCTAATCTGTGGATAAAACATAGAAACACTCGTTTTGTGCTGGCGCGCGGGCGGTTAGCAGTTAGCAATCATAAATATTTCTGATATTGCGCGATGCTGTTCATGAGCTCTTTGTAGATTGTGCGGGATTTTTGCAGAGACGATTTGATTTCGTTGTTCATTGGCGGAAGATTCTGGTAAAGCTCGGCAAGGCGTTTTTCTGTCGGGAACACCAGCGAGGCAATTTCTTTGTACTCTGAGTGCAGGATTTTTGAGTCGATTTTTTCAAGTTCTGGCAGGGCTTTTTGGGGCACAGCGGATTTTATGCCGTCATCAGCGAGCCGGAATCCTTTTTTGGCCGTGGCGTAAAGTTCTTCAAGGCCGGATTTGAGGTTTGAGAGTGCTGTTGTGAAGAATGTGTTTGAAGTTGAAGTTTTCCGCGGCTCAGGCTCAGCCTTCGCCGAGACTCGCTCAAAACCTGTCTCACAGGTTTTGCCGGCTCCGCCGTCGCTCCCTACCCTTTCTACAGGGGTATTTACCCCCGTACCCCCCCTGCTGTTCAGAAATTCCGTTTTTTGCTCGGATTTTTCGGGGCGGGAAAGAATTGTGTCCAGGCTTGCGACCTGGAATCCTGGGATTTTCAATGATTTTTTTGAGAGCGTGTAGCTTTTTATTGAGCTTTTGAATTCTTCCTGTTTGCTTTCAAACCACCAGGCGAACATTTTCATTTTGCTGTCGGTCAGAATTGGCCGTCCTTCGTAGTCTGATTCCTGGCTCATGCCTGCTCCGAAGAGAATCTGGGAGCCTTGTTTTTCGGCGGTTAAAAGCCGTGTGGATTTTGTGTGAATTGCTTCTTCAAAAGTGGAGCCTTTGATGTGTGTCTGAAAACCCGGATAGCCCAAATCAAGGCCTGCGCAGAAAATTTCTTTTGCTCCGATAAAACGCGCGAAATCCCATGCTGTCGTTGAGACTGAGCCTCCCGCAACAAGCTCTCCCTTGCTGCCGATTTGCTTTTCGATGTATTGTCCCAGCGGGAAAAGAGATGCGCACATGACGATTTTTTTGCACTCAAAGCGGAAAACTGCGGGATAAGCCGCGCTTTCTGTAATCAGAATGCTTGAGGGGCTTTTGAGGCCCGCGATGTGTCTGTAAGCGTAATATTGAGGGTCGGCGAGAATCACAAAATCCGGCTCTACTCCTGCCCTCAGGCAGGCGCGCAAAGCTGTGTCCACGGCGATTAAAATTGACCGCTTTTTTAGTTCTGCAAGATATGGCAGGGCTTCTTCGAGAGTTGGACCGGCCGCTAGAATTATGCACGGTAAATCTTTTGGACAAGAATCTTTGTAAATATTCACGCCGTCAGTCTCTGCAAGAAAATGAAGGTTCCGGCAAGTGTTTTTGAGCCAGAGCTTTGAAAATTTTTCGAGAGTGGAAGCGTTTATCTCGACCTTGCGTTTGTTGCGTTCAATCAGTGAGCGCAGGGCAGAAAAATAATCTGCGGCATGCTGGCTTTGCGCGGTATTCTCGCAAATCGCCGTGTGTTTTAGCCCTGACGTGTGCTCAATCAGGCTCACTACGCTGTCTATTCCTGTTCCGAGCGCGATGATGAAATTTGCGTGCTTGAAAAGAGGCTCCCAGTCAACCAGCGAAAGTGCCGTAAAAAAATATCTTGGATCGTTTTCGACAATAATAATGGTGTCGTTCGGGAACAGATTTGCGTAGCTGATTGCCGTATATCCAAGTCCGCATGAAAAAAATGTGCAGCCACCGCAATCAGAAACAGAAGACTTTGCTGATTTTGCGGCTTGCTCTGCCTCTCGGAGCGGATTGTATGCCGAATGAAGAAACTTCCCGCCTTCTTTTGCCGTGGGACAATTTGATTTTGAAGCAAGAATTTCAATCGGGGCTATAAGATGCTGCGAAATGTCGCCTGGAATGTCAGATTCGCTCTGGAGAGAGAACATTTTCGCCAGATTGGGAAAGCGGCTCATGAAAAGACGGAGATTTTTATTCCAGATAGAGTTCAATTTCCATGTTCTCCGTGATTGGCGTTCCTGCCGGTGGCTCCTGATTTTTAACCCAGCCGTCACCGTTGATTTTAATCGTGATATTTCTGTAATTGAGAAGAGGAAGAAGCTGCCTTTTTGAAACTCCACGGAAGTCCGGGACTGTTCCTTCAAGGACGATTGGCTTGGTGCCTGCGATTGAGACTGAGCCAGGGTGGGCCAGGCTTGAAGCTTTGCCTCGTGCCATTCCCAAATGGTCGATTATTACATCGGCGGCTTTGGCGATTACTGGTGCTACGATTCGGCCTGCGTAAGTTTCGCCCTTTGCCTTTTCGATTACGATGTAGAGAATGATTTCAGGGTTTTCAATCGGGAAGATTGCCATACAATTGGAAACGAAATCTGTCGTTGAGTATGCGCCTGTGTTCGGGTCGGCCATCTGGGCTGTTCCAGTTTTTACGCCGAGAGAAACGTCTTTGAGGTCTGCACGATGACCTGTTCCGCTTGTGGCGACTGTTTCCATACATTCGAGAATGTAGTCCGTGGTTGATTTTTTGAAAACTCGGTCGCGGAGAATTGGTGTATGAACGAATTCTTCTTTGCCCTCAAAATCAGTGATTTTATTGACGAAGGAGAGCTGGACAGGCACGCCGTCGTTTGCGATTGCTGTTGCGGCCTGAACCATCTGCAATGCGCTCACCGTGATTTCCTGGCCGATTGCAATCGTAGGCTTGGAACGTGCGGACCATAGACGGTCGTTCGGATTTCGGAGCACGCCCGGAGTTTCGCCTGAGATTTCTGTGCCAGGCTTTTCACCGAATCCGAGCTGATGAAGTTTGGCAAGGAAAGGCTCAGAGTCAATTTTTTCGCTCATTTGGGCAAGCGCGTCATTGCATGAATATTTGAGTGCTTCGCGGGCTGTTTCCCAGCCGTGATGGTCAAGACATGTGATTCGGATTGTCTCGCGGCCAGTTTTTTTGGAGAAGATGCCGTCGCAGAGGAAAATGTCTTTTGTGGTGATTGCCCCTGTGTCAATGAATGAGGCTACCGAAAAAATCTTGAAGACTGAACCTGGCTCGTAACTGTCGCTTGCAGGCTTGTTTTTAAGCTCTGTTTTTGATGCGCTCGAAAAGTCGTTGAGGTTTGCGGAAGGCAGGCTGATGTAAGAAAGTACTTCGCCGGTTTTTGCTTCGGCGGCAATCAGCATCATTGACTCGGCATGAGTGTCTTCCATCGCCTCGTGCGCGATTTTTTCAAGATTTGACTGTAAATTTGCATCGATTGTGAGATAAATGTTTTTGCCCTGAACGACTGAATCGCCTTCTGTTTGCGGCGGAAACAAAGTATCTTCCATAGAATATTCGATTCCGGCCAGACCTTTGCCTTCTTTGCCGACAAAACCAATCAGCTGGCTTGCAAGTTCGTTCTCAGGGTAAACGCGCCCCTGCAATTTGTCAAATTTGACGACTGATGAGAATCCGTTGTGAGCGCAGGCTTTGCGTAATTCTGCGTAAGTGTTTGAATCGATATTTTTTTTGATGTAGATGAATGAGGCGTTCTCGGATTTTGAAATGAGTGAGAGAATTGAAGATTCGCTTTCGCCTATGACTGGTGCGATAACTTCTGCGAATGTTTCTTTGTTTTTGATTGACTGAGGGGAGGCTCCAAAGTCGTAGAATGCGGCCGGAACAGCCAGAGCCTTGCCGTTTCTGTCCAGAATTGAGCCGCGCTGAACTTCGGCACGTTCTGTGAGCGGGGCAGGCGGCTCGGTGAAAGCAAAAAATCCGTACTCAACGATGACATAAGCTGACAACAAGACTGCACAGACAATAAGAAAAATGAGAGGGCCTTTTTTGATGTAGCCGTTTACTTGCATAAAACCTTTCCAAGAATATTTCGCTCAGAGACGAAGCCGTAAGTGCGGGAATCGACCGAAACTTCGTGATTGTCACCGATTGCGAGAATGTAGCCCTGAGGCACGCTGGCAGAATCTTTGAGATTGAGATATTGAATCTGACTCAAAGGAATCGAAAAATCACCTGCCTTTAAAATATAATTATAATCGGTATCGTGCAAAATTTCTAGTTTATCTCCACCGAGCGCGACACATCTTTTTACGACTATTTTGTTGTTATACAGATAGATGACTACATCTCCACGCTCTGGATTTTTCCACTGTAGCAAAAGTTTTTCGCCGTAAGGCTCGCAGAGTCCGTATGCGCATTTTGACACGAAAAGCTTCTCACCGTTCTTGATTGCGGGGAACATTGATTCGCCTGAGACTGTGAGAATTTCGAACACGAAAAGTTTGAGCATGAGGCCCAGAAAAAGACCGATGCAGACGATGAGACAGAGAATTTTATTTGATTTTGAAAAATGAATTCTTTCGGGTAAATTTTCCATTTTCAGCTTTCAGCTTTCAACTTTCAACTTTCAATTTACTTCTAATTTACCACTTTTTTTCTTCCGATAAAAGACTTATGGAGATAATTAGTTTCGTCGGTTCTTCGGCGGCCGTTAAAAAAAGTTATTCTGGCTCAAATTTCACGCTTCCTCGGATTTCAAAGGTACAGAAGAAAGTTCCTGTGCGGAAGACTCCGGAAATCGTCGTTGCGCTGGACAAGGCTTATTCAAAAACAGAGCGGCAATTTACATTTGTTGGAATTTCAAAGATTATCTCTGTTCTTGTGTTTTTTGCAGTGATTGTGCTTGTTCCGTACACGATTTTCAATCTCCTTTCTTTTGTGGACAATCACACGACTTCAATCGTTTTTGACTCAAATTCTGATTATGAATACGAGGCTTTGAGCGGAGCCATGTCCCGCTTTGCGATGTACGACACTCTGGCTGACAATGTTGATGAAAACGGCAACGTTCTTTCTGAGGACGGCTCGATTCTTACGGCGGCAAGCGTGGGTATCGGTGAAAAAGTCACTTTCCAGACTTATACCGTAAAGGCCGGGGACTCAATCAGCACGATTTCACGCAAATTCGGGCTTTCAAATATCTCGACTTTGATTGCGGTGAACGATATTTCAAACGTGCGCACTCTTCGTTCAGGTCAGAAATTACGGATTCCTTCGACTGACGGACTGGTTTACAAAGTTCAGGCCGGAGATTCGCTCAATTCGCTTTCGATTAAATATCATGTGAGCGTCGAGGAAATTCTGGATGCGAACGATCTTTCAAGCGATACACTTGCGAAAGATATGTCTCTTTTTATTCCGGGCGCAAAAATGGACTCTACTCAGCTCCGAAAGGCAATGGGCGAGCTTTTCACATATCCGATTAAGGCCAGCTGGCGGCTCACTTCAAAATTCGGACCGAGAAAAGATCCTTTTACAGGCGTGGCTTCAAGTCATACCGGAATTGACATGGCTTGTCCGACAGGAACTCCGATTCGGGCTGCAATGAGCGGAAGAGTCGCATACGTTGGCTGGTCAAATATTTTCGGAAATTACGTCATCATCAACCATGCGGGCGGATATCAGACTCTTTATGGTCACATGTCGCAGACTCTTGCAAAAAAAGGCCAGAACGTTGATCAGAGCACAAAAATCGGTCTTGTCGGCTCGACAGGTTACTCGACTGGCCCGCACCTGCATTTCACTGTTTACAAAAACGGAAATCTTGTCGATCCTTTAACATTGCTGAAACGCTAATCTGGTGGTAAAATATGGCAGAGGTTCTTATGGATTTTGTATGCGTCTGTAATCATTGCGGAAAAACAATCGAACGTGAATTCCATTATTGCCCATGGTGCGGCAAAGAAAACGCCGAGCCAAGCGATAACTCTGTTCTCGAAAATGTGTTCGCACAATTGGAATCCAAACAAGCCGATGACCGCTCTTCCCGAGTAAAGAAAATCGAATCAAAAATCGAAGAAATTGAACGTGGTTTAGACGGTTTCTTTGGTAAATAAAAAAGTCACACTGATTCGAGATTCCTACGGAATCTCTGTTTTGTGGTTTTGCGTAGCAAAATCGAATCTGTGTGGCAATATAATGAATTGCATGAAGAAAAAGTTAGCGTGTTTATTATCATTTTTTCTCTTTCCGTTTTCCGTTTTCCACTTTCCGTTCCTTTCTGCCCAGGTCAAATTTGAAAATCCTCAGATAAATTCTGAGAGCAAAGTTCTTTTCACCGTGAGTCACAATCTTGGCGGAACTATTCCTTATAAAACACTTTTTCTGGCTGATGCCACAAAGACCGATGCCACTAAAATCATCACCTGCTTTCCTGAGCGCATGGAAATGCTTGCGGGTGGCTCTGTGCTTCAAGTCAGGAACCGCTATGGCTCGGCGCGATATTCTGTGACCGATTCAACTTTGAGCTGGATTAGCCGCGAAGATTCAATTCCTGCTGATGCAAAGGCAATGCTTCCGCAGGCTGTTAGTCCCGACGGAAAATGGGCCTGCTATGTCAAAAAAACTGATGCCGCCACAGGAAAACTTTATCTCAAAAATATGTCCACGCTTGAGGAATTCCTTCTCAACGACAAATGCGATTTTGATTATGATGAAGTTCCTGCAAAGTGGGCTGGTGACGGAAGCGTTTTTGTTTACGAAAAGGCCGGCAATCTTTACTTCGGCGACCCAAAGGCAGTTTATCAAAAGGTTCAGATGGACGAAGAATTCCGCAAAATCGGCGAGGGCACAATCAACTGCGTCACATGGGCTTCTTCAAAATATCTCATTTACATCAACCGGGATTTAGTCTATAAAATCAGCGCGAAAGAGCTTTATACCCGCACGCTTTATTCCCAGATGGTCGGAATCGGAATCGTAATCGGCCGGCTTCCGCTGGGATTTGATGGCCGCAAAGATAAATTCTGGGTCAACCCGCTCATAAATCAGATTGTAACGATTAATTCAAATTCTGTGATTTCAAGTTACCGCGTCAATGGAACGGCTTCTTCTTATCTTACAAGCGTTTATTCAAAACCCTTCAAGGACATCAAAGGCTCACCCGTTGACTACGATGTTTTTTTCTGCACGGACGGAAGTCAGGTTCTCTGGGTCAATTTAATCGGCCTTGAGGACGGAAAGCGCAATTCCACGGTTTACAGGCTTTCCGATGAGCTTAAGGAACTCAACCGCGTTGAAAATGCAACGCACCCGCTTCTTTCTCCTGATGGACGCAAGGTTGTCTTCGCTTCGCAGAAACTGGCTTACATCTACGACCTCGGCTCGTGGTTTGAGCTTGGCAGGCTTGGCGGCGAATCTGTTTATTCTTATGTCTGGGGCAGCAATTCTCTTCTATATATAGGTGGTGAATCCACGGTGCGCGAGTGGAAGCTTGGTGAGAACAACCGTTTCCCGAACAATGGCCGGGTGCTTTTCCTTTCTGCGGCTCAGGCTGCTTTCTGGAAGCCGGGAGCTGAGAATATCGTTTGTGCTCAGAGTGCTGGCAACAAGGCGACTTTCTACGACTACGATTCCTTTAAAAACGTGTGGCAGGCAAGCGTCGAAGATTCCCGCACTTCATTTGAGTACATGAAAAAGGCCGAAGTTTCGGTCTATGCGGTTCAAAATGCAAAATATCGTGTTTACACGGGACTGACTGACAACAAGCTTTTTGAGAACGCTCTTTATATCCGGAATTTTGCAGGGAGCGGCACTTCTTACGCTGTTTACCCGGAGACAGTAAAGCCTGGCGATGAGCGAAAAAAACTGGCTCTTGTTTTCGATGCCCTGGACAGCGCGGACGGACTCACGCACATTCTTGCGGTGCTGGCAAGCTACAATATCAAGGCAACATTCTTTTTGAACGGAGAATTTATCCGCCGTTATCCTTTGGAATGCAAGCAGATTATTGAAAGCGGACACGACTGCTGCTCCATGTATTTTTCTACAGCTGATTTGACCGAAAAGGGCTTTATCATCAACGAAGAATTTATCCGCCGCGGGCTGGCCCGAAATGAAGATGAATTTTATGCGGCGACAGGTCGGGAACTTTCTCTGATGTGGCACGCTCCTTTCTACAAGGCGAATCGTGAAATCAAAAAGGCGGGCGAGGCTAGCGGCTACCGTTACGTTGAGGCAGGCAGGCTTTCTCTGGACACTTACACGCTTGAAAAGGCTGCCGACGGCAAAAAGTGGTATTTGGGCGCAAAGGATTTGGTCAAGCTTTATGTTGATGCTGCCGAACCGAACATGATTATTCCGATAAACGTGGGCATTTCTGCCGGCACACGAACCGATTATCTTTACGAAAAACTTTCTCTTCTGATTGGAGATTTTTTGGATTTGGGCTACGAATTCACTCTGGTCAGAAACATAAAATAGAAAATTAATTCACGACTGGGAGCCATTTTTGGACTATCAGCCCATAATTTCTTTGCCCTGCAAACTCACTTTTATTTTTTTTGATTTACGAAAAATCCTGTGGTAAAATGAATTCCAGAGGTGAACTCGGATATGAAAAAGTTTTTATCTAATTTGTTTTTGGGGATGCTCTTTTTCGGGGCATCTTTTGGTCTTTCTGCACAGACTCGGACTGTTGATGTCTGGGACTTCGGCGGCGTTGAAGAAAGTGATGCGCAAAATCATATTGCGATTTCTGATATTGAAGGCCTGGAAGAACTTGGCGATGACGGCAAATTTACCGGTCCAACCGAATACAGTTTTGGTGATTTGACTTTCAAAGTTGACAAAAATGACCGTGCATACAATTCCGGGGCAAAAAACGCAGGTTCTCAGAGCTACGTCCACACCACTTTCGATGACGGCTACGAATCAGACGGTGTCTGGTACTGCAACGGCAAGGGCGGCGAAAACAAGCGGTACCTTCTTCTTGAAAATGTAAAATCCGGTGATGTCGTCACTTTTTATGCTCAGACAAGCAACGGCGGTGATGAGAAGATTCATTTTTCTTCACTTGGCGAAGACGGCGAGCGTGATGACGTTCAGGATGAAGTCGATTCAATCACAAACGAAGCAAAAATTTATTCATATATCGCGCTTTCTTCAGGTTCATACAAAATTTACTGTGATGCAAGCGTAGGAAAGCCGGTTTATTTCCGAATCAAGAGGGAGCGGGGCGTTCAGGTTTCGGGCAACCTCACTTCACTTCCAGCGGGAGAAGCTGAACTAAAATTCATTCTCCGCGAAAAAAATCTTGAGTTCAAGGCAAAAATTTCCGGGAAGAGCTACACTGTCGGTCTTCCGGCGGGCTATTCTTTTGTGGCATCTTTGGGCGGAATCAAAGGTTACGGTGTCAAAAAAGATTCAAAAATCCTTGAAATCGATGCAAAATCTTCTTCGGAGTTTAAAAAAGACATTGCGATTGCCGAGCAGACAAGTTTCCCGATTTCCGGCAAAATCACTGGCTTCAATATGGGCTTTGTTCCAAAAGAGAGCGGCAAAATCCTTCTTACTCCAGAAAAAAATCCTTCTGCATTGCCTGTGGAACTTGCCATCAAGGCCGAGAACGGTGAATATTCTTATTCCGGCGAAATCGAGCCTTCCGTATTCTACAATGCAAGTCTCGGCGACATAAATGATTACGAGATTACAAGCGATGCTACTTTTGAAGGAAGCTCAAGTTTTGAAAAGGACATCACTGTCGCTTCCCGCAAAACTTACGATGTTTCAGGAAAATTCTTCGGCGAAATCAAGGAATTTCCAAAATCAATACAGTTCAAAAACATTGCAGACGGTTATGTTTATGATGGCCGGGTCTCGACTTTGAATTATTCGGTTGAGCTTCGCGAAGGTGTTTATGAGGTAATCAGCGAGACTTCAATTGCTCACACGGTCAATCACATTGTCGTAGAAAATGCTCCTGTAATCAAAGACATCAAAATGTCTCTCAAAACGGACACAATCCGTCCTCTTCCACCCAAAAAAGAACTTTGGGTCGGGCCAAAACGCGGCCAGTATCCGAGCGTGGCCGAGGCTGTTGCGGCTGCCCGTGCAATGAATCCCCTTCAGGAGCGGGACCGAATCACAATCATGATTACTCCGGGCGTTTACCGAAATCAGCTGATTGTCGATGTTCCATATATCACTCTCAAAAATGCTGATCCTACAAAAGAAGTCAAGCTCACATGGTACTACGGAATCGGCTACAAATATTATTCTGCTGACGAAAACGGCTGGTACAACGAAGATTTAGCTTACGACAAATTCGGCAAAAAAACTGTCGCAAAATGGGGCGGTGCAACTTACATCAAGAGCGTAGCAAAAGCTTTCCGTGCCGAAGGAATCACATTCGAGTCATCTTTCAACAAATATGTAACCGATGAAGAAATTGCCGACGGCGTTGAATGCGAAGGATTTGATTTCGTGCGGAAACTCAATTCTGACGTGCGTGCAAAAGCTGCGACTGAGCGGTCTTGTGCGATTCTTGTTGAGGGCGACGAAGCAGAATTCTTCAATTGTAAATTCCTGGGAAGTCAGGACACTTTCTACACCGGCTCAAAAATCAAGGGCTATTTGCGAAAGTGTTTTATAGAAGGAAATACAGATTTTATCTTCGGTGACGGAAATTTCGTCTTTGAGAACTGTGAAATCCGATTTGCTGGATACACTGACAAGGCTAGCGCAGGCTACATCACAGCTGCCAGAACGGATACAGAAGGCAAGGGCTATCTTTTTGTCAATTGTCTCATTTCAAATGACTCAAATTCTTTGAGCGCACCGGGATATTTTGGCCGCCCATGGGGGAAAGAAGCCGCAGTTGCATGGGTGAACACTGTTTATGGCTCAGAAAATGTAATTGCACCTTCTGGCTGGACTGACATGAGCGGGAACAAGCCTGAAGATGCCCGCTTCCGCGAGGTTAACACGACTTGGGCTGGAAATGCGGTCAACACCGATGAGCGAACGAAGGACACGATTCCTCAGATTACAAAAGACTTTGTGATGAAGGTTTATCTTGGTCAGTGGAAGCCGGAATTTTACACAGAGCCGAAACCTGGCAAAATCAAGGCCAAAAAGCCAGTTTTCACGAGTGATGATGACCTCAACATGGTTTATCCTGGACACACACTTTCTGTCAATTACACGCTCGGACCTGCTGATATCGATGATATGTCTCTTATCAAGTGGTATCGTGACAAAGACGGAAAATCAACACTGGTAAAACAGAGCACAGGCTACGCCGACAAAACATATCTGATTCAAAAAGACGATGCTGGCGGCTCAATCCGTTGTCTCATCATTCCTCAGATTCGAAGCGGGGACAACGCAAAGCCAATCGAAGTCAAACTGGACAAAAAAATCAACGAGAGCTACGCAATTCCTGCAAATGCAATCGTTGACAGACCTCGCATCAATGGTGCAGTAAATGTTTTCCTTGCTTCGGACTCTACTTGCAAAGATTACAGCGCGCTTGGAATGTGGACAGATGGCAAAATTCAAAAAGAAGGCGGCTGGGGTGAATTCCTGCCTTGCTATTTTAACGGTGCCGTTTCTGTTAAAGACTATGCAAATGGCGGACGATCAAGCCGAAGCTTCATCAATGAAGGTATCCTCGACAAAATCGAAGTGAATATTTCAAGAGGCGACTATCTTTTCATTCAGTTCGGTCATAATGACTGCGCAAATGCTTCCGGCTATCTTGAAGAACGCTACGTTCCGCTTGGAAGACCTGATAAAAAAGGCATTTATCCAGTCGTTCCCGGCAAAAAGGTTGAGACACCAGCAAATTACAAAGGAAAATACGGCGAAACTTTCTATTCTTATGATTGCGGCGGAACTTATAAATGGTATCTCTTGCAATATATTGAAGTCGCAAGAAAAGCCGGTGCAACTCCTGTTCTGGTAACTCCAGTTTCAAGGCTCTATTACACGTCTGACGGAAAAATCCGCCCGCACCACGACTCAACAGACACAAGCACTGGCACCCAGACAACCGAGAACAATGCTTATGTTGAGGCAGTTCGCCAGCTTGCAAAAGAAGAAAAAGTTCTTTTGATTGACGCTTTTGAGATGACGAAAGCGCTTTATGAAAAAGCTTATGCTGACAAAAAAGACAATTCCGAGGCACAAAAGCTCATGTCTGAGGGAGACAGCACTCACAACAATAAGCTTGGCGGATTCATTGTCGCAGGTCTTTTCGCAAAAGCAATAAAAACGCAGATTCCGTCTCTTGCAAAAGGCGTGATTAAGCCTTCAAAAGCAATCGGTGAAAATGCCGACGGCAAACTGAGCTTCACGGTGGACGGCAAGGGTACGTTCAATTGTGAAAGCGAATACTGGACATTGTACACGCAGAAAATGATAGATGGGCTGATAAAATAATTTTTTTATTGCCACACTGATTCGATTTTGCTACGCAAAATCATGGAAAAAATGGTTGATAACACAAATTTAAAGAGATTACGTAGTAATCTCGAATCTGTGTGGCATATGAATCTGCGTGGCATTTTACTTCTATTCGATTTTTGATATAATTTCCTCATGGCACAGAATACAATCGGAACAATTTTTAAAGTAACAACCTTCGGCGAAAGTCATGGGGCAGGTTTGGGCTGCATCGTTGACGGCGTTCCTGCCGGAGTCAAAATCGACGAGGCTCGAATCCAGGCTGCTTTGGACAGGCGAAAGCCCGGGCAAAGTTTTGGCGGCAAGAACAATGCTTCTGTCACAGCCCGAAAGGAAGACGACAAGGCTCAGATTCTGAGCGGCATTTTTGAAGGCAAGAGCGAAGGCACTCCGATTGGAATCGTGATTCAGAATACAAGCCAGCATTCAAAGGATTACGGAAATCTTGCGACAACTTTCCGGCCAGGGCACGCGGATTTTTCTTTCTATTCAAAATATGGTTTCCGTGATTACAGGGGTGGCGGCCGTTCAAGCGGGCGAGAGACTGCGGCGCGAGTGGCTGCCGGTGCGATTGCGCTTCAAGTTTTGGAAAATCTTTGCGACATCAAAATCACAGCTTACACCGAGAGAGCCGCTGGCGTTTCTATCAATAAAGTAGATTTTTCTGAGATTGAGCAGAATGCCTTGCGTGCTCCTGACAATGAAGCCGCAGCAAAAATGAACGAAAAAATCGAAGAAATTCGTTCTAATAAAGACAGTGCGGGCGGAATAATCGCATGCCGGGTTTCGGGGCTTCCTGCAGGATTGGGAGAGCCGGTCTTTGGAAAGCTGGATGCGGAACTGGCAAAAGCAATTTTGAGTGTTGGAGCTGTCAAAGGAATTGAATTCGGTGCTGGTTTTGGAGCTGCGGATTTGACTGGCAGCGTAAACAACGACAATATGCGTGCTTCAAGCGACGGCAAAGTCAAGTTTGAGAGCAACAATGCCGGCGGAATAGTGGGCGGAATCTCAAACGGCAACGATATTTTCTTCCGTGTTGCCGTAAAGCCTGTGCCGAGCATTTTCCAGAGCCAAAAGACAATCAGCGTTGATGAGGCAGGAAGGTACACAGACTGTGACCTTGTGATTGAAGGCCGTCATGATGTGTGCCTGTGCCCGCGGATTGTGCCTGTAATCGAAGCGATGACGGCGATAGTTCTGGCGGATTTAATGTTGCAGAACCGCGCAAGCCGAATATAGAAATTCTCGATAAAACAAAAAAAAACTCTCGGGGTGAACCTGCCAAAGAGGTCGCGGTGAACAAGTTCAAGCGACCTTTTGTCAGAACCACGCATACGCTTGTTTTTGAATTTTCGGGCTTTTTATTCAACTTTCACTTGGCATAGATTTTCTATAATCTCCAGGAAACAAGTGCGCCCAACATTCGGCCGAGTACGCCGGATTTTTCGTAACTTCGGTCGGCTACCAGCGGAACTGTTTCCAAAACCGCATCTCCCAGTTTGTACTGAATCTGGCCGTAGGCTTTTCCCTGCTCTACGCCGCCGTAGATAAACTTGGGAATATTTACGCTTGCCGTTACGCTTGCGGCATCTTCCAGGGCGGTTGCGCCTTTTATGTGAGGAACTGTGATTGCGTTGCTCCATGCCGGAACGAGCCGCACGAATTTTCCGTTGGTGTTTTTTGAGCCGATTGCAGGAACTGCGTAAAATTCCGGGAGATTTTCGGCGGGCTTAAAGTCGGCAAAGCTCTGAAAAGCCCATTCCATCATTTCGGTACCGTCGTGGACCCGGCCGGCATTGCCTTGTTTTGAGCCGACGCCTGTTCCCATCATTGTGACAGAAATATATCGCACTCCGTTTCGTTTTGCTGTGAGTGCCAGATTGTAGCGGCTTTCGTAGATGAAACCTGTTTTGATTCCGTCACAGCCTTCCATTACGCCCAAAAGAGGGTTCGTGTTTTTCTGATAAATTGCGGTTGAGTCGCCCCGGTCTTTTTGCCAAGGCGGAAGATTTTTGCCCATCGGATATTTGATGCTTGGTGCGGAATGAAATTCTTCGACTGATTGAGGAAATCTCTTGATGTATTCGCAGCAGAAAGCGGCAAGTTCCCGGGCTGTGGTGAGATTGTGCTCGTCGTAACCGCTTGGCTCAACAAAATGCGTGTGTGAAAGACCGAGAGCTGCACATTCTTCATTCATGCGTTCGACAAAAGCCTTGGTGCTGCCCGAAATGTAATCGGCCACGGCGAGGGCTGCATCATTCCCCGAAGCGACTGCAAGACCTTTTAAAAGTTCCCGCAAAGTGACAATCTGCCCCTGTCCTAAAAACATGAGAGAAGCGTCCTTGGGCATGTTGATTGCCCAGCTGCGTTCTGGAAGCGGAACCAAATCATCTAGCGAAATTTTACCTTCTGCCGCATCCTTAAAGACTATGTACATGACAAAAAGTTTGGCGATTGAAGCCGGCGGAATGATTGCGTCTGCATTTTTTTCGAAGAGAACGCAGCCGTTTGAAGCATCGATAAGAATTGCCGAGCCGGCCCAGACATCGAGTTTGGCTTTATTGATAGAATATGGAAGATTTTTGAGAATTGCCGTGCGCTGGTCCGGATAAAGCCCGTTGAGAAGTGCAGAAAGTTCGGACGCCTGTTCTTGGGAAAGCGGTTTTGAATCTTCTGTTCTGGTAAAAGAAGATGAATAGCTGATAAATGCAAAAATCAGAACGGCAACTGCGATTATTGCAAAGGCTGTAAGCACGAAAGTTTTTTCAAATGCAGAGTACCTGTTTAAAATTTGGAGAATATTCTGGCATTTGAAAGATTTCTTTGGCTTTTGCGAGGTATAATTGCTGGCCGGGGATTCGTCTAAGTCTGAAATAAATTTTATTTTTGATTTTTTGGGTGTGTCTTCAAGTTTTTTTGCTTTTTTAGTTCGTTCATCGATGAAATCATCTGTTACATCATAAATTTCCATGACGGAATTATAACAGAAAACTTTAAGAATGGGAATTTACTGCTGATTAAGACCAGTGCAAACGCATTATAAAATACTTACTGTCAAAAATGGCTTCCGGTCGTGAAAACGGCTTATCGGAACCGCATGCTAGCATGCTACACGCGTTTTGTGCTTGTAACTATATAC
>CACZYY010000047.1:0-16015 GCA_902785455.1 uncultured Spirochaetaceae bacterium | reverse complement strand
GTTGCCGCTCCCGCGGCAGCACAAAACGAGTGTTTCCGTAAGCCGTTTCACTCCCTCTCGCCATTTTCAATATGAATTCGATTATAATGCGTTTGTCCCGCCTGGTGCATTTAATACTTGAACATTTTCTCACATTCCTATAATATGAACTTATTGATTATGACACTTTTTGAAATTTTGTCATAATGAAAGGAGTATTAGGAAAAAAATAGCCTGAAATAGCGTCTGTTTTTTTCCTTGACAAGTTTTCTTACGAAAACTTGCATATTAACTGTAGCTCCTCATTGCATTGCGGAGCTACTTAAAAAGTCAATCGAAAATTGAAATTTTCTTCTTGACTTTTTATGGAGGAAACATGGCTAAGAAGTATGCATTTTTGTTCCCGGGACAGGGCGCACAGGCTCAGGGGATGATTAAAGATGTTTGTGAGGCTTTCCCTGAGGCTCGCAAGGTCATTGATGAGATTTCCAAAGTTACAGGAAAAGATATTCCAAAATTGCTCTGGGAAACTGAGCAGACTGAATTAAATAGAAGTGACAACAGCCAGCTCGCAATTACTGCGGCCAGCCTTGCTGTTATGGCAGCCCTTAAATCAAAAGGAATCGAGCCAAGTGCCGCAATGGGCTTCTCTTTGGGCGAGTTCCCTGCTTTGTATGCAGCCGGAATTCTTTCTTTTGAGGACGTTATCAAAGTTGTTTGCCAGCGCGGTTCAATCATGCAGAAAGTATGCGAGCAGATTGCCGAAGAAAACGCCGGAAATGCTCCTGGAATGAGCGCAATCCTCGGTTTGCCACCAGAAAAGGTTGAAGAAATTGCTAACGGAATCGAAGGTGCTTATGCCGCAAACCTCAACAGCGTCAAACAGACAGTAATTTCTGGAACCGCTGACGGTCTTACAAAGGCAGAGGAGGCCGCAAAAGCAGCAGGTGCTCGCCGAACAGTCCGCCTGGCTGTTGCAGGTCCATTCCACAGCCCGCTCATGCAGCGTGCCGCTGACAATTTCAAGGTCGCTTTGGAGCCATACACATTCTGTGATCCAAAAATCACTCTTTTCTCAAATGTCACAGGCAAAAAAGTCACAGAGGGTGCTCCTGCAAAAGTAAGCGCAGTTGACCACCTCACTCACCCTGTTCGCTGGACAGACGAAGAGAAAGTCCTCGCCGACATGATTAAAGAAGATTCAGCAAACGAATGGGTAATCCTCGAAGTAGGACCAGGCAAAGTTTTGAGTGGCCTCTGGGGTCAGACAGAACTCGGCGCAACACTGACATGTACACCGGTGAATACTGCTGAGGCAATTCAGGCATTGTAAAAAAATCCACAGATAGGCACGGATTAGCACAGATTACACAGATTTTGTAATTTGTATAGCAAAAATGCTGACAGTACCTGATTCCGTAAAGGGGCGTTACGGGTAGGGAACCGTTCGCGTTAGCGAAAAAACTTGCGAGGCAAGTTTTTAGGTGAGTCTCGGTGAAGGCTATGCCTGAACCGTGTTTGTCCCCCGTAGAGAGGGTAGCGACCAACGAAGTGGGCGCGCAGGGGAAGACTTCCCCCTTCAAAAATTATAATCTGTGAGTATCTGTGGAAATCTGTGGATAAATAAAGGAGAAAATTATGTTGTTGAAGAATAAAAAAGCACTTGTTACAGGTTCTAGCCGTGGTATTGGACGCGGTATCGTTGAAGTATTTTTGAAGAACGGAGCTGAAGTTTGGGGCTTGTGCTCTAAACCAAGTGCCGCAAAAGACGATTTGGAAAAGCTTGCCGCAGAAAATGGCGTTGCTTTCCACGAGATTTATGCTGATGTCGGTAACGCTGAGAATGTCACTGAGGTCGTAAAGGCTGCTTTGGCAGAGGCCGGAACATTCGACATTCTTGTAAACAATGCCGGAATCACTCGCGACGGTCTTTCTTTCCGCATGAAAAAAGAAGACTGGGACGATGTTCTTCGCATCAACCTCACAAGCGTATTCCTTATCAGCCAGATTGTTTCAAGCAACATGATTCGTGCAAAAGACAAATCTTGCTCAATCATTAACATGGCTTCTATCGTAGGTCTTCACGGACAGGGCGGCCAGGTTAACTACGCAGCTTCAAAGGGCGGAATCATCGCTTATACAAAGGCTTTGGCAAAAGAAGTCGGAAGCCGTGGCGTTCGCGTAAATGCAATTGCACCGGGCTTCATCGAAACTGACATGACTGCCGTTCTCAAAGACGACATGAAAGCTCAGTGGGTTGAAGGTTTGCCTCTAAAACGTGCAGGAAAACCAGAGGACATCGCAAATGCAGCATTGTTCCTCGCAAGTGATTTGAGCACATACATCACTGGCCAGGTTCTTGGCGTAGACGGTGGAATGGGCTGCTAAAAAAATTACATCCTTGTAATTTTTTTAGCGACGAGAATTTTGCAAAGCAAAATTCTCGCGGGATTTTTTTTTCAGCTTTTTTGACGCGACCTCCTGTCGCTGATTGGATAAAATGAAAGCTGGTCTTGCTTCGGTAAGGCCAGTTTTTTTATGCCTTTACCTTCCAGCCCAAAAGGCCTTTTCCTTCGCTGGAGAAAACGAGGGCCACTTTGTACATGGTCTTCCCGCTGACGGCAAATCGCTGTGAATAGCCGTTTTCGTCTATCTGGGAGAGGGCTTCTTCTGCAACCTCTTCAAAAGACTGGCCTTTATCCATTTTAAGCTCGAAGATAAAAACGCTGTCCTTTGAGGCCACAACAACATCGCTTCGGCCACAGACATTCTGCAGCTCTGAGACTACCCGCCAGCCAGTCATGCGGAACATTAAATGCGTGACGGATTCGTAGTAGTTTTCGCACATGTCCTTTTTGACCACGGTGGGAAGGTCGGCGATGGCGGACTTGATGATGTTCATGGCACGGTCTATGTTTTTGTCGCGCAGTGCGACTCGCAGATTGTTGATTTCAAGGCCGATGTCGTCATAGGGCACGGTGATGAATTTTTTGAGCAGGACATCCAGAAAACCTTCCTCAACTTCCTGATTTGGAAAGTCCAGTGTGTAAAGACGGGTTTCCTTTTCAAAATCTTTAATGGTAAGATAGCCGCTCTGATAAATCACAGGCAGCATATTCTTTGAGTCCGGGTCGTAGTTCTTGAACTGATTTTCGTTTGCAAGTCTGCCGTTCACGATATTTGTAAGTTCTATCGGCTGATTTTGTAGCGTCTTTACAAGGATTGATGGCGTGCCGCTTTCAAACCAGTAGGAACCAAAATCTTTTGCCGAAAAACACTTTAGAAGACAGAACGGGTTGTAAACGCCCTCAACATCGTGGGTAAAATGATAGCCGTCGTACATTTGGGCGAGCTTAATCTTTGTTTTTTCAAGGCTCATCTCCTGTTCTTCGGCAAGAGCCTCAATTTCCGGCGTAAAATATTTTTCAAGTTCTGATTCTGAAACGCCACAAATCGAGGAGTATTTTTTATCAAGGCTTATGTCGTTGAGCTGGTTTAGCCCAGAAAAGATGTTCACATGACTGACTTTCGTAATTCCCGTGATGAAAAGGAAGCGGATGTATTGGTCACAGTCTTTGAGGGGGCTGTAGAAGCTTCGCAGTTCCTGACGGTTCTGCTCTTCGTACTCAGTGTAGAGGGCGTCGAGAATTGGCTTGTCGTATTCATCGATGAGGATAACTACCTGTTTGCTGGTCTTTTCGTATGCGCCTTTGATGATATTTTTGAGCCTCGGGGCTGCACGGGAATCAGAAACGGCAATATCGTATTTTTTTTCATATTCCGAAAGAACTGAATTTTCCAGTGATATCAGGCAATTCAAATCAGGGTAATTATCTGCACCAAAACTGATTTTTATGACAGGATATTCCACCCAGTCTTTTTCAAGATTTTCGATGGCAAGACCTTTGAACAAATCTTTTTTGCCCAGAAAGTAGGCTTCCAGCGTGGAAAGCAAAAGGCTTTTCCCGAATCGGCGGGGACGGCTTAAAAAATAAGGTTTTCCTTCAGTGACAAGTTTATAGACAAGATGAGTCTTGTCCACATAAATGCTACCGCGATTGCGTAAATCTTCAAAATCCTGAATGCCGATTGGCAGAAAACGATTGGTCATGGAAGAATTGTAGCACAGGAAAACGAATCTTTCTATAAAAAAGTGGCACCCTTCACGGTGGGCTGGGGGAGTAAATTTTTCAGTTTAAATATTATGGCTGTATGATGATTTTAATACTCTTGCCCAGTTTCGCCTACTTGTACAAAATGACAAAAAATGATATTTTGTCATAATAGAATGCTATTCCAGCCGTTTGATTATGGGGCGTTGCGGGGTGTCCCCGCAGAAGGGGTAGCGCAAAACGCCGTAGGCGGTTGTAGCGAGGGGGAGACTTCCCCCTTTGAATAAGGAGATTTTTATGCGTAGAGTAGTTGTAACAGGACTTGGTTGTGTTTCACCTTTGGGAAACTCGGTTGATGCCACATGGGCTGCCATTAAGGCTGGAAAAAGTGGAATCGCCACTATCACACATTATGACAATACAAATTTCAAAGTAAAATATGCGGCTGAGGTAAAGGATTTTAAGGCTGCTGATTATATGGATTCTTCTGCTGCACGCAAAATGGCTTTGTACACACAGTACGCTGTTGCTGCCGCAAAAATGGCTCTCGAAGATTCTGACTTGATGGGAAAAGCTGACATCCTCGAAGATACTTCTGTTTATCTTGGTGTTGGTATCGGTGGCTTGGAAGTTACAGAGAGCACAATGAAGGCTTACTTCGATTCAAATCAGACTCGTATGTCTCCAATGACAATTCCTATGCTCATTCCAAATGAGGGAGCTGGTAACATCTCTATGGCATTCGGCTTGCACGGTGCTACACACACTGTCGCAACTGCTTGTGCTTCTGGTACAGACGCTATCGGTAACGCATTCGATACAGTTCGCTCTGGCCGCTACGATGTAGTTTTGGCTGGTGGTGCAGAGTCTACTCAGTGTGGTTACGCAAACCTGGGATTCAGCATGCTCCACGCACTTTCTGCTGGATACGCTGATGACCCGACAAAAGCAAGCCGCCCATTCGACAAAAAACGCGACGGATTCATCATGGGCGAAGGCTCAACAATCCTCGTTTTGGAAGAGTATGAGCACGCAAAAGCCCGCGGTGCAAAAATTTATGCTGAGCTTGCTGGTTACGGTGCATCTTCTGACGGTTATCACCTCACAGCTCCAAACCCGGACGGAGTTTGTGGCGCAAAATGTATGACAATCGCAATGAAAGACGCTGGCGTTAAACCAGAGGAAGTCACATACTACAACGCTCACGGAACTTCAACAAAATTGAACGATTCTGGCGAGACAAAAATGCTCCACATCGCATTTGGCGATGCAGCTCCAAAATTGCACATTTCTTCTACAAAATCAATGACAGGTCACTGTCTCGGAAACGCAGGTTCTCTTGAGGCTATGATTTGTGTCAAAGCAATTCAGGATTCATACATCCCGGCTACAATCAACCTTGACGAAGTTGACGTTGAGGGTGGCTGTGACTTGGACTACACTCCAAACAAAGGCCTTGATATGCCAGTAAACGTTGCGATGAGCGCAAACTTCGGCTTCGGCGGTCACAACGGCTGTCTCGTTTTCAAGAAAGTTCAGTAATAGAGTCCACAGATTAGCACAGATGAACACAGATTATAGATTTTGCAATGGGAAAATTTTTTCGTGAAAATGCGAGAGTTATCCTATGGGAAGTTATTAATCTGTGGAACTCTGTGAGAATCTGTGGATAGTTTTTTAAGGAGTATAAAAATGGAAGCATTTACAGATATTGAATCACTTTTGCCTCATCGCAAGCCTTTCCTTTTTGTGGACTCAATCGACAGCTATGATGAGAACGGTTGTATTTGTCACCGCACTTTTACTGACGAGGACTTCTTCTTCAAAGGTCACTTTCCGGAGTATCCTGTTGTTCCTGGCGTCATCCTGATTGAGACTATGGCTCAGGGCGGCGGTGCTGCACTTAGTTTGCAGAAAAAGTTTGACGAGGGAAGCTTGTTCTTCCTCGCAACAGTAAACAACGTAAAGTTCAAGCATCAGGTTCGCCCGGGCGACAAAGTTCGCATGGAAGTAACCAACAAACGCTGCACCAAAAACATGGTAGTCCAGGCCGGCAAAGCCTACGTCGGCGACACTCTCTGCGCACAGGCCGAGTGGATGTGTCTTGTAGGTAAGGGCAACTAATCAGAAAGAAAAATGCTTATGAGCTCAAGCAGAATGGACACTGCCGTTCGCGTGAGCGAACAGTTAATATTTCCTTTCAGTGCGAGGCGGCATGTCCGCCTCATGTGCCTGGTAGGAAAAGGCAATTAAGCAGCTTGAAAAATGCTCTGTGCCCAGACTGAATGGTAGGGAGCCGGTCGCCGCAGGCGAACAAACTTGTGAGACAAGTTTGTAGGCGAGTCTCGGTTCGGGCTATGCACGAACCGCGGAAACTAATCAGCAAGACAATTGCGTGCCTGTTAGTTTTCTGTAACAAATCCGAACTTGTTTTGGAAGATAAAGAGATTGAAAGAGGAAAAGAAACCTTTTCAAAAGGTGTCTTTTCCTCTTTTTTTTATTTGTTTTTAGTGTAAATTCATAGTGTTTTAGGTTGAATATTGTAGAATCCCGCATATAGTTGAATAACCTGTAATATTTCGCAACAAAAGTTTGTCCTCAACTAAAACATTCAAAAAAGTCTTATAAAAGTTAAAGCCCAAAAAAATTAGTGATGGAGACTAAAATGGCCAAAGCAAAAAAAGAGCTGGACAGATTTGATATGTCTGCAAAGCGAAATGTGCCTGTTGTGGTAAAACTGCTTGCGTTTATCATAACTTCAGTTGTCGTGAGTGCGATTGGGGTTGCGCTTCTCGAACTTATTGTCTTTTCATCGGGTGTTCGGAAATCTACGGATGCCGACCTTGAGAAATTTTCTGCAGGTTTTGAAAGTTCAATGAATGACTGGCGGCGAACTCTTGAATCTAACGCTATTCTTTTGGCAAGACGTCCTGACATTGAGGAATACACGGCTGAAAAAAATGTTAACGAACTTTCTTCTATATTAAACTGGGGTACAGGCACTTTGGATGTTGACGTGCTTGTAATTACTGATAATTCTGGAGCTGTTCTCGTTGGAAAGGGAGCGACTTCCGGGGAATATCTCAATTCAATCAGTGCCGTTCAGAGTGCTTTGCGTGGTGCCGCGGCCTATGCTTATTCAAGTATCAGCCGGATTGGCTATTCTTTGATTTCGGCAACTCCTATTCATTATGAAGGTGACGTCGTTGGTGCTGTTGTTCTGGCATATTCTCTTTCTACACAGCGTTTTGTTGAGCAGAACAGCAATTCATTTTCTGCAAGATGTACTGTTTTTGAATGGAACCGCCGGGCTTCGACAACATTGGGCAAAAACTTCATCGGAACAACTCAGGATAATCCTCAGATTATTCAGGAAGTTTTGCGAAACGGAAATATGTATCACGGAAACAACATAATTGACGGTGAAGAATACATGTCGGTTTCTGTTCCGCTTCGTTCCAGCAACGGTGAAATCACGGGTATGCTTTTCATTGCACGAAGCACTGAAATCGTAAACTCAATCCGAAATCACACTTTGATGCTCGTTATTCCGTTTGCGGCCGCTCTTGTTTTGATTCTTGCAATTTTCAGTTTCAGATTTGTGCACCGTCTTATGGGACGAATTTATGAGGTTACGAACTTCCTTAAAGAGCTTGCTACAGGGGATGCGGATCTTACTAAACGATGCGAGCTTTTCTTGCGTGATGAAATCGGCGACCTTATCATCCACTTTGATTTCTTCCTTGATAAACTCCAGAACATTATGCGTGAAGTCAAGATGACTAATCATGAACTTGGTGCAAGTGGTGAGCAGCTTTCTGGCGGAACCGAAGAGACTGCGAGCGCAATTACTCAGATTATTTCGAACATTGACGGAATTCATAAGCAGATTATCACTCAGGGCTCTAGCGTAAGCAAAACAGCTGATGTCGTTAACGAAATTTCGGGCAATATCACAGACCTTGACCGCCTTGTTGAAAATCAGACTGCCGGCGTAACCGAGGCTTCGGCTGCAATCGAAGAGATGATTGGAAATATTTCTTCTGTAACAAATTCTGTTGATAAGATGGCGACTGCTTTCGGTTCTTTGAATTCAAATGTTAAGGTTGGATTTATAAAACAGCAGGATGTAAATGAAAAAATCCGTCAGATTGAAATGCAATCGGCTATGCTTGAAGAGGCAAACGCCGTGATTTCTAATATCGCGGCTCAGACAAATCTTCTTGCCATGAATGCGGCTATCGAGGCGGCTCATGCAGGTGAAGCCGGAAAGGGATTTGCCGTCGTTGCTGATGAAATCCGAAAACTTTCTGAGACTTCTACAATGGAGTCAAATTCGATTGGTGAGCGGCTTTCTCAGATTCGCAATTCAATTACTGAGGTCGTTAATTCTTCGAATGAGGCGAGCGAGGCTTTCAGTGCCGTTTCAAATCACATTCAGAAGACGGACGAGCTTGTAGCACAGATTAAGTGCGCTATGGACGAGCAGAATGAAGGTTCAAAACAGATTGGTGAGTCACTTGTAATGATGAATACAAGCACTCAGGAAGTTCACTCAGCCGCAAAAGAAATGTCTATGCGAAACGAGAGAATCTTGAAGGAAATCAATAATTTGCAGCTTGCAACGACAAATATTCAGACAAATATGGATGAAATGGCCGTTGGTGCAAAGCAAATTAACGAGACTGGAAGTGCACTGTCCAACGTGTCTGGAATCGTTCAGTATTCAATCACAAAAATCGGAACTCAGATTGACCGATTTAAGACTGAGTAGGATTTTTAAGGAAGAAATTTTATGAAAAAGATTTTGAAACATATTTTTATGTTTATCAGTTTTGTGATGCTTTTTACATCTTGCAAATTTGAGAAAAAGGCATCAATCACAGAGCATTATATTACTCTCCGGCTTTCTGAAAATCATGTCCGGGGAACGCCTGCTGCTTTGGCAGATGAGGAATTTGCCCGGCTCGTTGAAGAAAAAACTGGCGGAAAAGTAAAAGTAGAGGCTCTTTTTGGTGGTGCTCTCACGGAAACTTCTGGAGAGGCTGTTGAGGCTCTAAAAAATGGCGACATTGCCTTTACGAGACTTTCTTCGTCTGTTGTTACTTCTTATGTTCCGAGATTCTCAGCTCTCCAGCTTCCGTATCTTTACCGCTCTTCTGAGCACATGTGGAAAGTTCTTAACGGAAAACTTGGACAGGAATTGCTTGCTGATATTGAGCGTTCTGGTTCTGGTCTTGTCGGCCTTTGCTATTATGACGCCGGTTCAAGGAATTTCTATTCAACAAAGGAAATTCGCTCTATTGCCGATTTGAAAGATTTGCGAATCCGTGTTCAGGGTCAGTTGATGGCTGATATGTGCGCGGCTTTGGGAGCTGTTGGCGTGAAAGGAATCGGAATGGCAGAGGTTCGTAGCAATCTTGAAAGCGGTTTTATCGATGCCGCTGAAAATAACTGGAATACATATCAGAGTACTGGTGACTTTACCGCCGCAAAATATTATATTCTTGACCAGCACACCCGCCTGCCTGAACTTTTGGTTGCTTCTAAAAAAGTGCTTTCCAGCCTCAAACCGCAATATGTCGAGGCTATCAAGGAAGCAGCAAAACTTGCGCAGGAATATGAAATCCAAAAATGGCATGAAAAAGAAGCCGCTGCGGAGCAGATTGTCCGTTCGAACAGAAACAAGGTTATTGAGCTTTCACCTGCTGTGATTTCAGAATTCCAGCTCGCGATGCAGCCTCTTTATGACAAATATGGAAGTAAATTCCGCGATGTGATAAGCACAATTCAGGCTATAAACTAGGCTGCAGGGCCTCCGCATTATAATTGATTTTATATTGAAAATGGCGCGAAGGAGCGAAACGGCTTACGGAAACACTCGTTTTGTGCTGCCGCGTGAGCGGTATACGTATATAGTTTCAAGCACAAAACGCGTGTAGCATGCTAGCATGCGATTCCGATAAGCCGTTTTCACGACTGGAAGCCATTTTTAGCAGAAAGCATTTTCTAATGCGAAGCCCTGAAGCAGGCTATTGCATAAATATTCAAAAATTTTGTATAATTATTGAAACAGGGGACGACGACGTTTTGCGCGTGCGAAGTCCCCTTTATCTTTTGTACTACTTATAGGAGTTATATATGAAAAAAATCGCAATTGCTGCCGCAGTTTTGGCTTCGGCACTTTCACTTTTGGGCTGTAACAAAAAAGCAGAGGCTGGTGAGTTCACTGTTGAAAAGGGTAAGTTCAAGGTTGGAATGGAAATCGGCTACCCACCAATGGAATATTTTGATGCAGACGGAAAAACTCCGATGGGATTTGACGTTGAGTTCGGTAAGGCTTTGGCCACAAAGCTTGGTCTTGAAGCTGAGTTCATCGATACTGCATGGGACGGAATTTTTGCTGGTCTTGAGACAAACAAATATGACTGTGTTATCGCAGCCGCAACAATCACTCCTGAGCGATTGGAATCAATGGAATTCTCAAAGCCATATGTTGGAAACGGCCAGACAATCGTAGTTAACGCAGCTAGCGGCTTCCGCCCGGCTTCTCCAAAAGATTTGGAAGGCAAAACAGTTGCATACCAGGCAGAGACAACTTCTGACATCTTCATGGAGAAACAGGCAAAAGCAGGCCTCAAATTCACTCCTGCAGAATTCGACAAAGTTCTTAACGCTTATGATGAGCTTAAACTTGGCCGTTGTGATGCCGTTGTTTCAGACGCTCTTGTTTTTGCAAATTATGCTGATGATCCATCTTATGCTTCAACTTGGGTTGGTGACGCAGACGAGTATTTCGGCGTTGCAATCCGCAAAGGAAATTCAGTTCTTTTGGACAAAGTTAATGCCGCAATCGATGAAATGAAGGCTGATGGTACATTGAAAGCTCTTTATATCAAAATCTTCGGCTCTGATTTGAGCGAGACAATTAAATAGGACAAACCATGACCGCTTTACAGAAAATTATTGGCTGGATTCCGGCACTTTTAGACGGCGCAAAAATCACGATTCTTCTCACTCTCACTTCTGTTGCTGCTGGAATTGTGATCGGACTTTTCCTTTCGCTTGGTAAAATGTCAAAGGACAAAGTTCTCAACAAACTTTGCTCGGCATATATCTTCTTCTTCCGTGGAACACCTCTTTTGATGCAGCTTTATTTTCTGTATTTCGGTCTTCCTAAGATTTTCCCGGTTCTCACTTTGCGCAATAAATTTCTTGCCGCTTTCATCGCCTTTGCACTCAATTCGGGAGCATACATGGCTGAGTACATTCGTGCTGCGATTCAATCAATCGATAAGGGGCAAAAAGAAGCAAGTCACGCGCTTGGATTCAATTACTGGCAGACAATGGGCTTGATTATTGTGCCTCAGTCAATCCGCCGCCTTATTCCTGCAATCGGCAACGAGTTCATCATGGTTTTGAAGGACGCTTCGCTGGTTTCTCTGATTGCTTTGGAAGATATTACAAAGGTAACACGAAGTATCGCTTCATCTTCGGGCAACGAGCTTGTCTATGTTCCTGCAATGATTTTGTATTTGATTATCACAGCTGTGTTCTCGGTTGTGTTCAACAGAACAGAAAAGCGTTTCAGCGTCTACGAGTAATTCGAATCGAAAATCCATCCATGGATTTTCGAGTTCGTACGAGAATTTTCATTCTGAAAATTCTCTCTTTGCTTTTACCCCGCATTCTTGCGGGAAATGCTTGTGAGAAGGAATTTATAATGAGTATTATTAAAACTGAAAATATCGATGTTTCTTTTGGCGACCTTCATGTTCTCAAAGGCGTTTCGCTTGAGGTCCAGCCAAAGGAAGTCGTTTGTATTATCGGGCCATCGGGAGCCGGAAAATCTACTTTCTTGCGCACGTTGAACGGCCTTGAAAAATTCACCAGCGGAAAGATTTTTGTTGATGATAATCTTTTGGACGAGTACGCAAACGGGAATCACGTTTTCAAAATGCCCAAAAAAGAGCGTGCGGAAGTCCTTCTTGAAATGGGAATGGTTTTCCAGAGATTCAATCTTTTCCCGCACAAAACTGTATTGCAGAACGTAATGATTGCGCCTGTTCACGTTAAAAAAGTGAGCAAGGCTGACGCAAAGGCTCGTGCGATGGAGCTTCTTGCGCGAGTTGGTCTTGCGGACAAGGCCGATGAATATCCGAACCGTCTTTCGGGCGGCCAGCAGCAGCGTGTTGCGATTGCCCGCGCCCTTGCGATGGAGCCAAAAATCATGCTTTTTGACGAGCCGACAAGTGCCCTTGACCCGGAGCTTGTAGGTGAAGTTCTGAGCGTAATGCAGGAGCTTGCAAAAGAGGGTATGACGATGATTGTAGTGACTCACGAAATGGGCTTTGCCCGCGAAGTTGCCAACCGAGTCCTCTTCATGGAGAGCGGCAAAATCGTAGAAGAAGGCTCCCCGGAGCAAATCTTCGGAAGCCCCAAAAGCGAACGCCTGCAGCAGTTCCTCAAAAGCGTGCTGTAGACTTAGCAAAAGTAATTTGACAACAGCAGAAGAAACCAAAAAAAAGCGCAGGTGGGGTTCTGGCAAAAAGTCGCTTGAACTTGTTCACCGCGACTTTTGTGACAGGTTCCCGCCGAGAGCTTGTTTTGTTTTATTCCGAAAAATTAAAATTAATTTTAAAAAGTCGGTAGTGATACCGGCTTTTTTTGTCGATAATATAAAGAACAACTGTCAGGACAAACGCATTACAGACGATTTTATATTGAAAATGGCGCAAAGGAGCAAAACGGCTTACGGAAACACTCGTTTTGTGCTGCCGCGTAAGCGGCAAACGTATATAGTTACAAGCACAAAACGCGTGTAGCATGCTAGCATGCGTTTCCGATAAACCGTTTTTGCGATTGGAAGCCATTTTTAGAAGGAAATATTTTATAATGCGTTTGCCCTGGTACATCTATAACAATTTGGCCAGGACTCAAAATTGAACTCAGTGCAAAAATCTTTGGTCTATGGGGATTTTGTTCCCGCGAAAAAAAAGTTTTCTCAGAAAATCGACGAAACACAGGGAAGTTTTGTCCGTGTTAATCCAAATGTCACCAAACTTTCTATTGATGGCGATAAAATCACAATTATTTCAAAACTCAGCCCGATTGTTCCAAAAAATGAGCCTGCTGTTGCTGAATCAGAAGCGCAACCTGAATCCGAACAGATAAAAATTACTGGTGGAGAAGATTTTACGTTTGAAACTCCAGACGAATCTGTTCCTCACCGAAGCGATGAAATCAAAAAATTCCTTGCTGATGACAGGCGTTCATTAAAACTCAAAAAAAATGCCTTTAATCTTCTTCAAAAATACGAGAACAGAGAAAGAATCGAAGACGAGAAAGCTTCACGTGTAAAGCATCCGATTGGAGTTAAGCTTGTCGTAATCATTTCATTCCTTCTGATTTTGGCTGTTGGTGGCGTAACTTATGCCGTTTCTTATTTTGTATCTCAGGACACCCGTTCTAATGCAGAGGAAAACAATCTCGCGATTAACAGCCGGACTGCAAGTGACACGGAAAACCGAATCAATTCAGCGGTTTCAAGCGTGACCATGTTCCTGGATTTGATGACAGGTGCCGTAAAAGATGATGAGAGCGCGAAGGAAATCGAAAAACTCTTTTTTGACAGGAACAGAGATATTGTCGCGGTCTATTATTCCCGTGCGGAAAGCGGAGTTTTACTGGCAAGCAATAAATTCCTTGTCACTCACGAAATAGAAAAAGAAAACGTGCTGGCTTATATTCAGCAGGAAAGTGAGAGTGCAGAAAAGGCCAAGAACGGCTCGTTTGAGATTCTCAATGCAACTCCATTTTTCAATTCTCCGCTTATTTCTTTGTTCTGTCCGGCTTCTTCATCTTCGGGTGAAGGTTTTGTTGCGTTCCTTTATTCAACTGCTGGAATCGGTGAAAGTTTTGCATCGGGCAGCATAAATCAGTCTTTCCTCGTCAACAATGATGGAATAGTTTTGATTCACAGCGATTTTGATAAAATGAATTCTGCGGCAGATCTGAGCTCTCTCAAAATCGTGCAGGAAATGCTTTCAAGTCCTGGCAACAATGGCCAGCTTCCATACAAAGATGAAAATGGAGATGAATATATCGGTGCTTTTCATAAACTCGGAATCGGAAGCGGCGGCGTAATAACTGTTGTAAAAACTTCGGTAATTCTTGAAGGTGTAAAGCGAATCACTTACCGAAATATCTGTATCATGTTTGCGGTCGTGGCACTTGCTATCCTGATAATTTACTTCTTCGCAAAATCTCTGAGCAAACCGTTGCAGGCACTCACCGAGGTCGTAAATGAAGTCAACAAGGGCAATTTCAATACCAGGCTTTTTGATGAGCTCAAACTCAAGCGAAAAGACGAAATCGGTGTCCTGGAACGAAGCACAAAAAACGAGCGCGAAATCCTGAACATGGTCTCGCGCCTCACAAACAAGGGCGTTACGAAGGCCGTAATCACCAAAAAAATCGATTTTGATCCGCATCTCAAAGACATCACGATTTTCTTCAGCGACATCCGTGGTTTTACGGCAATTTCGGACGGATTCAAAAAACGCTTTGGCGAGCACAGTGCGGCTGAAATCATCGGATTCTTGAACGACTACATGAGCCGAATGGTAACTTGCATCAACAAGACAGGCGGCATCGTCGATAAGTTTGAGGGCGATGCGATTATGGCAGTTTGGGGTGTTTTGAGAAACGAAAATCTTGATTGGGAAAAAATGAGCGAAAATTCCAGCACGAGAGTTTTAAAAGAAGAGGCTCACAGAGAATATGTAAAGGCGGACGCTCTGAGTGCTGTCACTTGCTGCATAGCCATGCGTTACTCGCTGATGAAATATAACAAAGATGCGGCAGCCTTTACCGAAGCGCACAAAAATGACCCGCTCGCAAAATACAAGCCCCATATTCGGATTGGAGCAGGCTTGAATTCCGGGCGCGCGACAGTTGGATTCATGGGAAGCTTTGACAAAATGGAATTCACTTCAATCGGCGACTCGGTGAACTTTGCCAGCCGTGCCGAAGCAAGTAACAAGCCTTGCGGAACGGATATTTTGATTACGCAGGACACTTATGACATCCTCAAAAAAGATTTTATTCGCTGTGAGGAGAACAATTTCATCATCAAACCGGCGAATATTTACAATGAGATTGTTGTCGAAAAAATTCCTGTCGAATTTGAAGTCAAAGGAAAAGGAAAACAGCATTTTTACGGCGTTGTGAACATGCCAAACTTCGATATTGAAAAATTCTTCTCAACTGAAAACGAAAAATTCGAAGTTGACGTTGATTGTGAGAGAGCGGTCGGACCTGCAGGCCCTAAAACTTTGAAAGAAGTGCGGGAATTGCTCGGAATTGATACCCCTGATTTTGAAAAGGTAAATCTGGATGCGGAAGAGAATAAGATTCAAGTCGCTGCTCCGTGATTTTTTTGTAGTCATCTTCTGCCTTTCAGTCGCAGGATTTTTTGCGTATCTTTTCTGGCAGGATTTGAACTCATTCACGGTCCGTGGTGACAAGCCCGAAATCGGAACAATCTCATTCAAGCACAACATAGCTCAGCGAAAATTCGATGACCGCGTTGTGTGGGAACGTATTGCCACCGGCACAAAATTGTATTACGGCGATACAATCCGCACCTCTGACTTGGCAGAAGCAATCCTTACGCTCAGTGACGGAACTGTTCTCAATCTGGGTGAAAATACAATGATAAAAGTCGATTTGAATGCGAACGGTGGCGTGCGGGTTTTGATTTCTGGCGGTGACATTCAGGTTGACTCGACAACGGCGCGTGCAGGAATCGAACTGAAGCTTGATGACGGCTCGCTCGTAAATGTCGGTGCTGGAAGTTCTCTTGCGGCAAAATCTGATTCAGAAAATGGAATTCACAATGTCGAGGTGAAAAGCGGTTCTGC